>DASZMK010000130.1:0-3200 GCA_035551855.1 Solirubrobacteraceae bacterium | reverse complement strand
GGGCCAAGCTGCGCCTCGGCCGCACGTTGGACTCCGGGGCGACGAGCGGCGAGGGCGTCGCCAACCTCATCTGCGCCGCCCAAGGTGCCGTGGGGCTGGCCGGGCTCGTGGTCGGCGGCGCGGGCGCCGGGTTCGTGGACCCCCTTGCTGCCGTGGTGATCTCGGCTGTCGCAGCCAGGGAGGGGCTGGAGCTCTGGCGGGGCAATGAGTGCGACTGCCATAGCATGCCCCACCTCGACACCGCCCCCAGGGCCGCCGACCGTTGCTGCGACGACTAAGCCTCGGCCGTATCCGGACCGACGGCGATCGGCCGGCTGCCACGCCGCTTGGCCTCCTCCATCGGAACCTCGGTCTCCACGTTCCAGCCCTGGGCGAACCCCACCATCGACACGACGATGAGTGCGAGCTCGACGGGGATCAACAGGAGCGTGATCGCGCCGAGCTCGCCCGGTGTCAGCCCCTTGCCACCGAACAGCGACTGCGCCGCGCCGAAGCCGCTGCTGCTGCGGTCGAACCAGCTCGTGCCCGCCAGGCCGAGCGTCGCGATCGCGGCGATGATCATCAGCAGGATCGCCAGCGCGGCGGCCATCGGCAGCAGACCGCGGGCCCAGCGGGCGATGTAGATGGCCGCCAGGACGTACAGCAGCATCCAGATGAAGTTGACCGGCTTCATACCCTGCAACTTGCTCCAGCCGCCGATCGTGACGATCAGCATCAGGGCGATGGAGGCGAGCAAGATGCCGATGATCACCAGCTTGGTGATCTTGCAGATGGCCTTGTCCCGATTGGGGTGGATGACCGCGTACCCGGGCCTGACATTCCGTACCTGAGCCACGGCGCGCACCTTACCTCGCCAGACGGGCACATGCGGCAGTTTCCCGGCGGGTCAGCCCAACGGCTCGGCGCCGCGCGCCACCGCAGCGGATCTTGCCTCACAATCCCAGGCAGCGTCGCGGGCGTGGCGAAATGGTAGACGCGCCGGCTTTAGGTGCCGGTGGGCTAAAAGCCCGTGGGGGTTCGAGTCCCTCCGCCCGCATCCTCCTTCCCGTTGGCGGGGGCACGGCGGCGTCGAGCGACGCAGCGAAGCGGCGGATGGATACCATCGAGGCCCCCACAGGGGAGTGAGTTAATGGCTATGCGCGCGGTCTCCAAAACCGTGAATCCGGGTTCGAATCCCGGCTCCCCTGCTCCTTTACGCGCCACCCTGCCGTGACCTCCCATACCGTGTACCGGACCTTCGACACCTCCCGCCGGCGGGAGTTCGTGCGGATCACCGAGGACGTGGCCGACGCCGTTCGCGAAGCTGGGATCACCGAGGGTATGGCCCTCGTGTGCGCGATGCACATCACCGCCGGGGTCTGGATCAACGACGACGAGCCGGGGCTGCAGGCTGACACGCTCGAGTGGCTGGACAAGATTGCGCCTCCGAGCTGGAAGGACCCCGACGGCGACGTGGCCCGGGGGCTGCTCCCGGAGCCGGGCGACTACCGTCATCACCGCGGAGGCGAGGACAACGGCGACGCCCACCTCAAGAACCTGCTGGTCCACCACCAGGTGATCGTCCCGGTCACCAACGGCCGGCTGGACCTGGGGCCGTGGCAGCAGGTCTTCTACTGCGAGTTCGACGGCGGCCGGCCGAAGCGCCTCGTGATCAAGGTGCTGGGGGAGTAGCGCTGGAGCAGTCGCGCATCTTTGCGCCGGGAGCCCTGGACGGATGCGTCGCCCTGGTCACCGGCGGCGGCACGAATCTGGGCAAGGCCGCGGCCGCCGAGCTCGCGCGCTGTGGCGGCCGGGTGGTGATCGCCGGACGCCGCGCCGACGTGCTGGCCCAGACGGCGGGGGACCTGGGCGAGCGGTGCTCATGGGTGGCCGGCGACGTCCGCGGACGGGACGGAGCCGAGGCCCTCGTGGCCGCCGTGCTCGAGCGCCACGGCCGGCTGGACCTGCTGCTCAACAACGCCGGCGGCCAGTATTTCGTCCCGGCCGAGGGGATCACCGCCAAGGGTTGGGGCGCGGTCGCCCGGCTCAACGTCGGCGGCACCCTCAACATGTCCGAGGCGGCCCATCGGCTGGCGCTGCGGCACTCCGGCGGCACGATTGTCAACGTCACCGTCTCACCCCACCACGGGATGCCGGCGATGGCTCATACCGGCGCCGCACGGGCGGCCGTCGAGGCGATCACCCGCGAGCTCGCGTCGGAGTGGGCCGCCGACGACGTGACCGTCACCGCCATCGCGCTGGGGCGGTTCGCCACCGAGTCGCTGCGCAAATATCCGGCCGAGCTGTGGCGCCGGGCGGCGCAGTCGGTCCCGCTGCAGCGCCTCGGCGAGGCGGAGGAGTACGGATGGCTGGTCGCGCTGCTCGCCACGCCGACCGGACGTGCCTTCTCCGGGTCGGTGGTCACCCTGGACGGCGCCCTCGACAACTGGACCGGTCCGTGGCCGCCGCCGGACCTGACGCGCGAGGGTCAGGTACCGACGGAGGAACGGGTCGCCCGGAGCGCACCGCCGCCGGACGGGGCGGCCCAGCCCTCCTCTGAACGCCGGACGGAGACGGGATAACATCGGCTGACCCGCGGGCGAAGTGTTGTGGTTGCACAGAAGCCTTCCAAGCTTCTAGGGCGGGTTCGATTCCCGTCGCCCGCTCTCCCTCGCTCCACCTGAGAGATGCAGCGGCGTCGCGCCGGTATCATCGATCGACCACGGGGAGTGGCGCAGTCTGGTAGCGCACCCGGCTGGGGGCCGGGCGGTCGCAGGTTCAAATCCTGTCTCCCCGATTTCAGGAAAGTAGCTGCAAAACCCGGGTTTTTGTGGGTTACCGGGCGAGGGACGAGCGGGGCGCACGGGGTCCAATTGGGGTCCAAATCTTTTTGGGACTTGGCGTTCGCAACGGATGAGTTGCGTGTTGCGGGCGCCAGGCCCGCCCAGCGACATGGCGGGCGGCGGGTCGGACGGCGGCGATCGGCGGGCTATAGCGGGGACGTCCGTCGGTGGCCTCGGACCGCGCCGAGAGTCGACGGGGGTGATCGCGCTGGCGCCCGTTCGGTGATGGAGGGCGCGTGGGCGTCGGTTGTGGTCGATGAGGCGGGTCGCGCGTGTCGTGCCTGGTCTGGAGCTCGGGCGGTGCGCCCTTAGCGCGGTTCGGCGTCGAGCGCGATGCGCTCGATCTGCCAGAGCGCGTCGGTGAGCTGGGTGTCGACG
>DASZMK010000129.1:0-16055 GCA_035551855.1 Solirubrobacteraceae bacterium | reverse complement strand
ATCGTTGGCCGCGTGCCCGTAGAAGATGAACCCGCGGATGAAGACGAACATCAGCACGGCAAAGCCGCCGACCCACCCCAGCCGGCACCCATGGCCCGGCTCAACCACGAGAACGTGGTGCCGCAGTCCGGGTCGGCGTTGTTCATGTACTTGTACGCCCAGGCGATGCAGACCATCGGCAAAAACGAGACGATGATCCCGGCCGGGGTGTGCGTCCCCATGCCGGCGATCAGCGCGATGAAGCCGATCGTCGCCGCCAGGCTGTAGCCCGGCGCGGTCGACGTGACCCCGATGACGAGATTGCTCAGATAGCTCAGGGCGCCCCGCTTGAGCTCCGGGCGCGGTGCATCCGCGCCCGCGAGGGGCTGCCTGCTGACAGACGTGGCTTCCATCCGGTTCCTTCCTCCGATTTGTCCGACGACGGCGCTGCAGGGTGGTGGCCGGGGCGGAGCGTACCGGGATAACCGCAGGTCCACCATTACCCTTCGTCCGCCTGCTCGGAGGCCGGTACGTCGCCTTGGCCCATTCTGGCCGTTCCGGAGAGCCGTGCGCTCAGACGGTGGTGGGCGCCTCACGCGTGCGGCGCGAGGCACCAACCGAGGCGGCGACCACCAGCGCCATCCCCACCAGCGTTCGCGCGTCCAGCCCCTGGCCAAGCACCAGGAGCCCGGCCAGCGCCGCCATCGCCGGCTCCAGGCTCATCAGCACGCCGAACACCGGCGCCGCGATGCGCCGCAATGCTTCAAGCTCAAACGAGTACGGAATCGCCGACGACAGCATCCCCACCGCACAGCCGAGCGCCAACGAACGTGGTTCCACGAGCCGCGTGCCCGCGGCGGCCACGCCCACGGGCAGGGTGACGAGCGAGGCGAAGCACATGGCCAGCGACAACCCGGTCGCTCGCTCGAACACGCGGCCCACCCGGGCGCTGAGCAGGATGTAGGCGCCCCAGCAGCCGCCGGCCAGCAGCGCCAGCGCGATCCCCACGCCATCCACGGGTCGTGATCCGCCGACCCGGGTCAGGGCGAGGATCCCGGCCACGGCGAGCACCACCCAGACGAGGTCGACCGGACGCCGTGATCCGGCCACCGCCACCGCCAACGGGCCGACGAACTCGAGCGACACGGCGATCCCGAGCGGGATCCGGTCGATGGCGGCGTAGAAGCTGAGGTTCATGCCGGCGAGCACGAGCCCAAACGCCGCCGCCAGCGGCAGGCGGCGCAGCGCCGGCCGGTCAAGCCAGGGCCGCGAAACGGCCAGGAGCACGATGCTCGCCGACGCCAGCCGCAGGAGCACAGCGCCGCCGGGCCCCACCGACGCAAAGAGATGCACGGCGAGCGCCCCGCCGAATTGGACCGACGCGATCGCCGCGAGGACAAGTCCGCCTGACGGAACCCGCGAGAGGGCGCCGGCCTCCGCCGGGCGAGGGGTGACATCGGCCATCGTCTCGATCGTATTCAGCACGTCCGCGGAGCTGTCGGCCTGCCCGGAGGCGAGCGTGAGGGTGCAACAACGGCGCAACCAAGTGCGGAGGAGCCGCCGCCGCGCTTGGCGCCTCCCCGGGGCCGCGCGTTGCGCCTCCCCGGGCCGCGGGTGGCGCCTCCCGGGGGCCGATGCACCGGCTTTCAGCGTGCCCCGTGCGCCAAATCTGAAGTCGCCGGGGAGATTTGCCGCAGACGTCGGGCTCAGCCTGCGTCCTGTGCCAGATCGTCAGGCGAAACCCGAATTTGGCACGTCTTGCATGGTCCAGGGACCGCCGCGAGCGCTCCGGCCCGTTTATTGCCGCATGTTCGGACCCCACCCAACCCGCAGTCGCGCGCGCCGATCGTTAGCGTGCGGCTGATGGGGTCGCGCCCAAGTGTGCCCGTCGTTGCGCTGCTGCTGACCGCTGCGCTGATGACCGCCGCAGTGATGGCGGCGCGGACTGCGTCGTCCACCGGCGGACGCGCCACCGCCACCCCCACGGCCGTGGCCCGCACCGCTGCCGTCCAAAAGCTGACGGCCGACGAGCTGGCCGGGCAGCGAATCATCTACGCCTACGCCGGCCTGCGCCCACCCGCTTCGCTGCTTGCGGCGATCCGCGCCGGCGAGGCAGGCGGCGTGATCTTCTTCGGCTCGAACGTCTCGAGCCTGAGCCAGATCCGCAGCGTGATTGCGCAGCTGCAACGGGCGAGCCTCGCGTCGCCCGTGCACACGCGCCTGCTGATGCTGACCGATCAGGAGGGCGGCGAGGTACGGCGGCTTCCGGGGGCTCCGTCGCTCTCCGAGAAGCAGATCGGCCAGAGCCGGGCCGGCGCCTCGCTCGCCCGCGCGGCGGGGGCGGGCGCCGCCCACGTGCTCACCGGGGTCGGCATGAACGTCAACCTCGCGCCGGTGGTCGATGTCTACCGGCGTTCTGGCAACTTCATCGATGAGTTTCAGCGCTCATACTCGAGCGCCCCCTCAACGGTGGCTGCCCTCAGCGCCGCGTTCATCGCCGCCCAGCAGCGACTCGGCGTGGCCGCGACCGCAAAGCACTTCCCCGGCCTCGGTGCCGCCGCGCAAAGCCAGAACACCGACGGGCGACCGGTCACGCTCGGTCTCACCGCGGCGACGCTCCGCTCGGTGGACGAGGCGCCGTATCGCAGCGCAATCGCCGCCGGCGTCAGGCTGGTGATGACCTCGTGGGCGGTCTACCCGGCGCTTGATCCGTTCCGGCCCGCCGGCCTCTCCCCCACCGTGATCCAGGGTGAGCTGCGCCGGCGGCTGGGATTCCGGGGAGTGACCATCACCGACGGCATCGATGCCGGCGCCGTCACGCCGTACGGCAGCCTGACCCGGCGCAGCGTGCTCGCCGCGGACGCCGGCGCGGACCTCATCCTGTGCGCGGCGGTCAACCCGGCGGCCAACACCCCCGCCCAGGGGATCACGGCAATGCACGCCATCGCTGCGGCCATCACCTCCCGGGCGATCTCGCTGGCCTCGGCGCAGCAGGCCGCCGCTCGCATCCTCAACCTGCGCTCGCACCCATAGGCGCCGTGACCGAGAGCCGCCTACGGGGCCCAACGAGTCGCCGGCTCACTCAGGACGTCACAGTTGCGCGCGCACCGCTCCGTGCGGATCCCGGGCACTGAGGATGTTCACGTAGTAGCCGGCGGGGTGGCTCCAGATCGCCTGCGTCAGCGCCGGGCTGATCGCGACGCAGCCGTCATGGTGCAGACGCGGCCCACGGGAGAGTGAGACGACGGGGGGCCCGTCGTTCCCCTGGCGCCGGCGAGGATGCGGGCGACGGTTCATCGATACGTCAAGACACCGTTAGGTAGCGATGAGAGGCGGTTCATCGACACGCGGCCTCACGGGGCTCCCGGACAGTACGTGCTCGTGCCGGCCGGCAACGCCGGCGCGGTCGTCAGTGTTTCACCGGCGGTCACCGTGCCTCGCTGAACCAGCGTCTGCAGGTGCGCCGGCCGGCGATACAGGAACGCGTCGAGGAAGGCGATGACGCTGCGCGCGACGCCGGTCCTCGTCGCCCCTGGATCCAGATACGGCGGCTGATGCTCGGCCCCGGCGATGTTCAGGTAGTACTTGGGCGGGGGCGCCCCGTCGTAGAGCTGGGCGCTGCAGCCGGGGACGTTGATGGTGTCTGCGCTCCCCTGCACGACGAGCAGCGGAACGCTTCCGGCGCTGTAGTAGCTGCCGCCGAAGGCGCTGAGCTCAGCTCCGGAGAGGATCACCGCAGCCTTGACGGCGGGGATCCGGCAGCAGGAGTCGGCGGCGGCCGCGAGGCTGACGTCGCCGCCGTCGGAATGGCCGATGATCGCGACCCGGCTGGGGTCGACGAGGCCGTGGAGCACGCTGTGACCGTCGCGTTGCCCGCCGAGCAGCGTTGAGATCACGTAGCGCAGATCCCCTGGATGGTTGACGATGTCGGCCTCCGAGACGCCGCCGGGCGTCGACGGGTCGGTCAGGGGGTACGTCGGATCGGCCACCACGTAGCCGGCCCGCGCCCAGGCGTCAAGGAGCCAGGAATAGGACTCAGCCGTGACGTCAAAGCCCTGGGAGAAGACGACGAGGGGAAACGGCCCGGCAGCCGTGTCAGGCCCGGCGCCCGGATGCGCGCCGGCATCCGGAGTTCCGGTCGCCGGATAGCGCACCGTGGTCGAGAGCGGCCGAATTGGTGCCCCGGACGCTGTGTGACCGGTCGCGGTCGACGGCGTGGCCGGCTCGCTGAGCGTCAGCGAGGCGATCCCCACGCGGTACGCCCCGGATCCGCTCTGGCCGCCGCCCTGCCCGTGGGAGCCCCCGCCGTGCCCGTGGGAGCCGGAACCGCCCTGCTGCGGGGACGTCGCTGAGCGGCTGGTCTGTGTGGGACCAGCCGTGCCCGCCGTCGGCGTCGGACCGCGGGACGCGGTGGCGGGCCGGCCGCCCCTGCTTGGGCCGCTGCCCTGCGCGATGGCGACAACGACGGCCGCGAGCAGGGCGGTGGCCACGAGCAGCGCCGCCATCCGCCGGCGCCGGTGCGTTCGTTGGCTCGGCGGGCCCCGGCGGCCGGCGGGGCGGCGCTGGGGCCGTGCGGGTTCACCAGGTCGTCTCAGGTTCGGCGGGGACATAGATGCGTATTGTTGGGGTTGCGCAGGTCATACCCTCGTGCCGCCGCAACCGCGGGGTGCATGACCGCGTGGCGGATCGGCCCGCGGCATGCCGACCGGCGCCGCGCCGGATCGTCAGGGCAAGGCTACAAATTCGTGCCGAAGCGGGCCCCAGCGGGTACGCGCCTCCCGAACGCAAGGCCGACAGTGAGGATTGTCTCATCGTCCGGTCGGTGTAAGCGCCGTCTCATGGGCAGTTAAAGGCGAGTTCAGGATGCCGGCGGAACCTGATCAGCCAGCGATGACACCTCCCCCCTCACCTGACCAGCGCCCTCCGCGGCCACGCCCCGCCGACGGCGGTCCCACGCCGTTGACCGTCCGGTCGCGGCGGCTCTCGCCCGCCCAGGCTCTGGCGGTCATGCGCGAGCGTCTGCTCTGGAACCGGCGGGCCGAGAGTTGGGACGTTGCGGGCTCCGCGGGGCTGGAACGCGTCGTCGACGCGGTCGTCGAGGCATGTCGCCCATCCCACGGAGCGGTTGCCGTCGACCTCGGCTGTGGCTCCGGCCAGGTGACAATCCCGCTTGCTCGCGACACCACGAGCGTCCTGGCCGTCGACGTGAGCGCCCCCTCGATCGCCCGGCTCGAGGCCAAGGCGGCTGACGCCGGGGTCACCAACATCCAGGCGGTCACCCATCCCATCGAGACGCTTGATCTGCCCGCCGGGAGCGTCGACCTGATCGTCTCCAATTACGCGCTGCATCACCTCCGGGACGCCGATAAGGCGCAGTTGATGAGACGTGCCCATGAGTGGCTGCGGCCGGGCGGACGCCTGGTGATCGGCGACATGATGTTCGGTCGCGGGGCCGACGCCGGCGATCGAGCGATCATCGCGTCGAAGGCGGGCGGCATGCTGAGGAGAGGTCCGGCCGGCTGGTGGCGGCTGGCCAAGAACATCTGGCGGTTCACCCTGCGGGTCGGCGAGAAGCCGCTGCCGGTGGCCAGGTGGGAGTCGCTGGTGCGGGCTGCGGGCTTCGAGCCGGTCACCACCGCGCGCGTCGTTGCCGAAGCCTGCGTTCTGACGGCGGGCAAGCCCCGGGACGAGCCCGCCGGCGCCCCGCTCCCGGCCGCCGAGCACCCGGTTCGGGACGCCACGTCCGCGCCCCCCTCTCGGCAGAGGCGCGTCAGCGCCCACGACCGGCCGGCCGTCCTCCGCGGAGGCCGCTAGACCAGAGCCCCGGCGCGCCGGTCGCTGAGGCCCATCCGTCCAGCCGGATCACGCCGTCGCCGGTGCACCTGCGAGGATGCCGGTCCTCGATGCTCCGTCTGACCCAACGCATCCGCCGCGCGGCATCGATCGCCCGCTGATGCCGGCGCGCATCTTCCGCGGCCGGGGCCGTCGGCTGATGCTGTTCACACCCCTCATCCTGATCGTTCACGCCGCCGGCGCGCCGGCCGCGACGTGGCGACAGGTCACGCCCTCCGGCGGGACCAACATCGAAGAGGTGGGGCTGGCGCGCACGTCCGATGGCGTGCTGCACCTCGCCTGGGTGCAGAAGGACGCCGGCGATCCCACGAGCCAGGACATCGCGACCCGCAGCCTGAACCCGGCCGGGGATGCGCTGGGACGGGTCAGCCTGATCGCCGCCCGGTGGGCGGCCCTGAGCAACCCCGCACTCACACTCGCTCCCGGTGGGATTCGTGCCCTGTTCGGCGGGATCCGTACGAGCAGCGCAAACGAGCCGAATGACGATCTCAACACGGCGACGTCCGCCGACGGCGGCAACAGCTGGGCGCTGCAGATAGGCAACGCCAGCAACGGTCCCAGTGCCTACGCGAGCTCGGTGGGCGCCACCGTGCTGTCCAACCTCACGCCGGTCACCGCGTGGGGGTCGAGCTCTGGAACGTTCACCGCCGTCGGTACGGCGCCCGGACCCGTCTACGACCTGCAGGGACAGCTCGGCGGCGACTTCGGCTACGACCCGGGGCTGGTGACCAGCTCCGCGGGGGTGCCCTACGTTGCCTGGGCGTCCAACGCCAGCGGCCGCAGCGGCGTCTGGGCGCAGCCGCTCCAGCCCAACGGCACACCGGCGGCACCACCTCACTTGATGCCCGGCATCCTGGCCGGCGGCTTCTCTCAGCAACTCCAGCGCACGCCGGTCGCGGCCCGCGCCGGGGGCGGCGTCTACGTCGCCTATCCCGGCGGCTATCCGGCCAGCACCCGTGTCGTCCTCTGGCGCGTGGGGGATGCCGGCTCACGCGTCATCGCGCAGGCGCCCGGGGATCACCACGCCACGGTGTCGGCCACCGGCGATGGGCGGATCTGGGTGGTCTGGAGCGATACGCACGGGCACGTCTACGCCTCGCGGAGCAACCGCAGCGCGAACACGTTCGGGGCGGTCGTCTCGACCCGGGCGCCGGGTAGCGGCAGCATCTACTCGCTGGATGCCAGCGCCGCGCCGGATGGCAGCATCGACGTCTTCGCGCTCACCGACGCCGGGCACTCCGAGACGTTCCAGACGCATCTCCTGCCGGGTCTGACGGTGCGCGCCACGCCGAATCGGCTGCGGCCCGGGCGCGCGACCGCGGTGACCTTCACCGTGTCGGACGCCGGCGATCCGGTCAGGGGATCGGTCGTCACAGCCCTCGGCCGCACGGCGAAGACGGCCGCGAGCGGCCGCGTCACGATGACGCTGCGTCCGCGCCGGCGCTTCACGGTCCGCGCCACCCGCGTCGGCTACCTGGCGGGAAGGCTCGGGCTCAGCCTCGCGCGCTGACAACCGGCCCGTGACGACCGGCCGGTGGCAACCTGCTTCCGCCTAGCGCGCGCCGGGGCGCCCCACAGCATCAGCGCCGGCTCGCACTCCGACCCCCACGGCGTGTGCGAGATCCTCACCCAGAGCCAGGTCGGCGGCGAGGGCGCCGGCGAACGCATCTCCCGCTCCCGTGGTGTCGAGCACTGCCTCGACCCGGTGCGCCGGAACCCGGAACACGCCGTGGAGGTCGGCGTAGACGGCGCCGGCCGCGCCGAGGGTGATCACCACCGAGCGAGGCCCAAGCTGTAGCAGCCGCTCGGCCGTCTGCTCCGCGTCGCCCGTCCGCTTCTCTTCGGGACCGGGGTCACCGAGCAGGAACGCCGCCTCGTGCTCGTTGACGAGCAGCGGATCCAGGCCGTCGAGAAGCCCCAGCGGCACCCGCTGCGGCGGCGACAGGGTCACCGCCGGCCGAAGGCCGGCCGTGCGGGCGGAATCGACCGCGGCGGTCACGGCGTCGACTGGCACCTCGAGCTGTGCGAGCATCACCGTGGCGCCGGCAAAGGCCTCGCGTTGTTGGAGGACGTCCTCGCGCGACAGGCAGCCATTGGCCCCGGAGTCGATCACGATGGTGTTCTCGCCATCCGGCGTGAGCGTGATGTACGCCGCGCCCGTGGGGGTCTCAGGCACGACCTCGACAAGGCAGGCCCCAACGCCCCCGGCCCGCAGAGCGTCAACCATGCGCCCACCGGCAGGGTCATCACCCACCCGGCCGATCATCTGAACCTCCACCCCGGCACGCGCTGCCGCCACCGCCTGGTTGGCGCCCTTGCCGCCCGGATTCCTCGTCACCCGGGTGCTCGGCAACGTCTCGCCCGGCTGCGGGAAGCGCGGGACTTCGAGTACGACGTCCTCATTGATGGAGCCGACCACCAGGACCGAAGCCGTCGGCCGGCGAGGCGCGGGGGAGCTCATGCCGCTTCGCTACCCGGCGGCGGTCGCGGCGGCACGCGGCGGCCTTCAAGAAACCCCACGCGTCCGGCGACTCAACCGAGATCCTCAAGGCCCCGAGCCGGGGGGAGGGTGAGCGTCCCCCCCCGGCGCCGCCGTTGCACCGGATTGCAGCGTGCGCCAGGCGCCAAATCCTGCAGCGCCCCCGGCGGTTTGGCACCACGCGCACACTCAGCCCCTGAATCTGCGCCAGATCGGACGGCGGGGTTCTGATTTGGCACACGGCGCAGGTCGAACGATGTGCCGCTCCGGTGCGTCATCAGCTCTGGAGGCGTCGGCGGGTGGCGAGCTTGAGCGACGCCGGGATGACGTGACCGCCGGCGCATCATCGTCACCGGCGCGGGGCTCGCTCTCCGGGGCCGCGCGTCAGGGCGCTCCGAGGCCGCGGCCTGAGGTCGCCAAGGAAGTCGCGCCGTTCGGCGTGAAGCTGACGATCGTCGAGCCCGGCGGCATGCGCACCGACTGGGCCGGCTCCTCGATGCACATCTACCAGTTCGACGACGACTACGCAGCGTCGGTCGGCGAGATGGTCAAGCACTATGACGACGGTGGCGCGAGCTTCGCAGGAGACCCCCAAAAATTCGCGCGCGCCCTCATCAAGCTGTCGAACATGCACGAGCCGCCGCTCCGCGTCCCCTTCGGCAGCGATACGGTGAGGATCCTCCGCGCCGCTGCTGAGGCCGATATCGCCTCGATCGACCGCTGGCGCGAGCTCAGCGAGTCGACCGATGCCGACGACGCCGTACCGTTCGACATGACCTCGCTGCCGGGCATGCAGCGGTAGGTGCTGTTCAGACAGGACCTCACGGCGAAAGGCTGAGACCCACTCGCTGCCGGCGGGTCGTCCTGCCGAGCCCGCCCGGACGCCCCACCGGGCGCTTTCAGCGGGCCGGGGCGGCGTTGTACTGCTCGTCGGTGACATGCTCACCCCACATGACGGGACTGCCGGAGTCGTCGGCCTCCTGGATGGCGATGTGGGTCATCAAGCGGTGGGGCGCGGCGCCATGCCAGTGGTTCTCGCCGGGCTCGAAATAGACGCGGTCGCCGGGGCGGATCTCCTCGGCCGGACCTCCCTCCCGCTGACAGCGGCCGATGCCCTCGGTGACATAGATGGTCTGACCGTACGGGTGGGTATGCCATGCCGTCCGGGCGCCGGGGGTGAAGTGCACGCTGGCCGCGCCGGCGCGCGACGGCGGCGACGGAGCGGCGATCGTATCGAGGTAGACGTCGCCGGTGAACCAGTCGCGCGGTCCGGGGGTGGTGTCGAGCGAGTTGCGGGTGATCTGCATGGTCTGCTCCTCAGGCTGTTGGGCACGGCAACTGCACACGACGGTCTTCGTCTGCGATCTGACGGTGCGGGAACTTTCATGAATGTTCGGGAGCTTTTTGACGTTATAAATAAGGAGCGACAACAGAGGGGGTTCGCTCACGGGGATCGGTCGGGCACGACGCACATAGAGCCGACGCAATGCCTGCTGGGGTCACGGATGGAGCCGGCAGAGCGTTTGCGTCGTGCCCGACACCCTCACGGCGGAGCCGACACGACGGCTTGAGCTGCCTGTCCTCCGTGACATACGCATTCCCTTCGCCGTTACACTTCTGCGTGCTTGGACCGTGGCCGCGCCAGGTGATCCGCTGTCTTCCTGCGGGAGGTCGGCCGCGATCGAGCTGTGAGATCGGGCGGCGCGTGTCGGGCAAGGGGGCCGGGTGAGCGATGGACTGGGCAGAAGGCGGCCGGGGGGACCACGGTACGCGGCGCGGGCGCTGGTAGTAGGCCTATTGCTGACCTGCGTGACCTCGGCAGCCGCGCCCAGTCGCGCCGCAGCGGCCGGTCCGGTGCCGATCATCGTTGACACCGACATCTTCACCGATGCCGACGATGTCGGCGCTCTCGGCTCGGCCTTCGCCCTGCAGCGAGACGGCGAAGCCAAGGTGATCGCCGTCACCGTGAACACTCCCACCTACCGAGCCGCGGTCGCCCCGGACCAGGTGAGGTGTGTCGCCGCAATCGACAGCTTCTACGGATCCCCGACCGTCCCAATTGGTACCGAGACATCCGCCGGCGGGACCGACGCCGGGTCGTCGTACGTCGGAGCGTGCGCCCAGCTTGATCCGGGCTCTCTGCCGGCCACGGCCGACGCCGTGAGCGTCGACAGTCAGGCGCTGGCCGCCCAACCGGACGGCAGCGTCGTGATGGTATCCATCGGCTATCTCGGCAACCTCGCAGCGCTCATCAGCTCCTCAGCCGGGCGCCAGCTCGTGCAACGGAAGGTGAGAGAGCTGGTGGTGATGGGCGGCGGCTACCCGGGGCCGGCCAGTGAGAACAATCTGATGGGCGATCCAGCAGCCGCGCAGACCGTCGCCACGAACTGGCCGACAAAGATCCTGTGGACGGGCTACGAGGTCGGTTCGAGGATCTTCACCGGCTGGACGATCTCCGCGACGCATCCCTCCAATTCTCCTCTGCGCGTGGCGTACGAGCATTTCGCCGACCCTGGGCAGGCGATCCGATCGTGGGATCTGGCCGCCGTCTACGACGCGGTCCGGCCGGCTACCGCCTCGCTGACGGAGGTGGGGCCTGGGGTGAATGCCATCGCCACGACCGGCAGCGACGTGTTCGGAGGCGGCGCCGGCAGGCAGTACTACCTCGCGCTGGCGGACCAAGCCGGGTTGCAATGTTCGATCGAGGCGCTGCTCGATACGTTGCCGGGACCGCCGGCGACGGCCCAGATCGGAGGAACCGTCGTCGATGCATCGATCGGCAACCGCGCGATCGCCGGCGCGCTCGTACGAGCCTATGACTCGGCGGGCAATCCCGTGGCCAGTGCCCAGACCGGCGCAAACGGCGCGTACGCCCTCACCGGGCTGCCTTCGGGCTGCTACAGAATCGGCTTCAGCGTGAGCCGCTACATCCCGCAGTACTTCAGCGGCACACCGACGCTGGCCGGCGCAGCCGCCGTCTCTGTCTCGGCGGGCTCACCCGTGACCGGCGTGAATGCGGCGCTGGGACGCATCCCGTTGTCGACGACGAGTCTGCGCGGAATCCCCATCGGGCACCCGGTCAGACAGCCGCCGAGCCATCGCCGGGGCTCGGTCCGGCCGTCGGCACCGAGGAGCTCAGGCGCGATCCGGGCCCGGCTGGTGAGGCTGTTGGTGGGGTACAGCAGGGGGCGTCCATCCCAGCGCTCCTGACGCCCGCACGGTCGTTCGTGGCACCGGCCCCCGGGCGGCTGGTCATCGCCCTGTATCACCGCGAACGGCACGGCAAGAACGTGCTGGTCGGCCGCGCCGCCGTCACCTTCCGCCACGCCGGGGCCGCCAGGGTGAAGCTCGTGCTGACCCGCCGCGGCCGCCGGCTGCTGCGTGCGAAGCGGCTGACGGTGACCGCACGAGCCAGCTTTGCACGGGTCGGCCAGAGGACGACGAGCGCGACCAGCCAGCTCACACTTAAGCGGTAGGAGCCCGCACACTCCTCGTGCTTGGCGCCGGCCCAGTCACTCAGGACCAACTGACATCCGTGCGGACGGCGCGATCGTCCAGAACTAATCGCTTCTAGGGCGCAGTCGAGTCCGCCATTGCTCGGGATCAAACGTCGACGGTTCGGTGTCAGCCATGAATCGATTGACCGCGGCGACGAAATGCTCTGGTGCCTCGACTTGCGGGAGATGGCCCGCTCCTTCAAAGATCTCAAGGCGGCTGCCGGGCATCGCCTCGTGTGCGAGCTCACCGTGTTGGACCGGGATGATCGGATCTCGCGCGCCCCAGACGATGAGGACGGGCGTCCCCTCGGCCAAATAGAGCCGGTCATTGGCGTGGACACGCTGACCGCCGGAGCCGACCACTGCGCGCAGAGTGGCGAGAAACGCCGCCCGACGATCGCGGTCAGCGAGCGAACCATACCCGCGCGCGACCTCGGCGACGTCTGCCCCGGGGCGCAGACCGACCGCCGCCAGGCCGCGAGCGAGCGGTTTTGCGACGGTGCTGCCCACGGCAGCGGTCGCGGCAATGAACAGCTCCGCCCCCGGCAGCGTCGCGGCGCGAAGGATCGCGCTCACCTCTGGTCCGAGTCCGCCGCTTGAAACCAGCACCAATCGCTCTGTCATCTCAGGAAACTGGTAGGCGAACTGCATCGAGATCCCGCCACCGAGCGAGTGCCCGACCAGCGTTGCCCGTTCGTGTCCGAGCACGACCAGCAGATCACGCAGTCCGGCCGCCAGTGCTCCGAGCGAATAGTCGCCCGCTCCCGGCGCCGAACCGCCATGCCCAGGCAGATCGGCTGCGATCACCGTGTACTGCCGCGCCAGCGGCTCGATCACCGCCCGCCAGTTCTCCAGGGTACCGGCGACCCCATGGATCAGCAGCATGACCGGACCGCTGCCCGCCTGCACATACTTCAGCGACCGACCGTGGAGCGTGATCTCGCTCATCGTCCCATTGTCCCAGCACCGCGCTCCCGAGGCGGTCAGCCCTCCGGGGAGCGGTCGGGCTGCCGGCGTCACCCCAGCGTCCGCGCGACCTGCTCGAGCTTGTCCAGCGCCGCGTTCATGCCGGACTCCATACCGGCCTGAATGACCGCGTCACGGTTGGCCCTGCTCTGGTGCTGGACGAGCACCGTCATCGTGGTGCGACCGTCACGCTCGGTCAGGGTCAGCGTGTTGAGCGACTCGGCGCCGGGTGCGCCCTCATACACCTCGGTCGACACGATCCGCTCGTTGCTCGCCGTGGAAGGCGACTTGCTGGGCGTCGCCGCCGGACATAACGTAGCGCCACTGGCCGCCGACCCGCAGATCGATCTCGGCACTGGTCACCTGGCCGTGGTTCCCGCCGAACCAGCGTTTGACCAGATCTGGCGTCGTCCATGCCCGGTTGACCAGCTCCTTGGGCGCGTTGAAATCGCGCGTGATCAGGATCTGGTCGTCTGCGGGGAGCGTGACCTGTGCGTTAGACGTCGTCGCCTGCATCTTCTCGTTCCTCTCGTTTGTGTCTGTCGAGCACCGCGTCGAGCGCCTCGAAGCGCTCGGACCACAACCGCTCGTACCCGGACACCCAGTCGTGGATCGGCTTCAGCGCCCGCGCGTTGACGCTGTAGAGCCGCCGACGTCCATCCCCGCGGACGTCGACGACGCCGACCTCGCGCAGCACCCGCAGGTGCTTGGAGATCTGTGGCTGGGTGAGGTCGAGCAGCTCCACCAGCTCGTTGACGGAGCGCTGGCCGCCGGCGAGCTGATCCAGGATCTCTCGCCGTCGGGGCTCGGCCACCGCGTTGAACGCGTCGCTCATGGTCGCTGCTCGTGCCATGCCGAAAACAATATACCTATATGGGCATACGTTGGTCCCAGCTGCTCGCTCCCCTCTCCTCCACCGCACCGACGACGGTGTCGAGCTGATGGGGTGCCCGGAGCTGCCGTAGCGACGCGCAGCGCCGCTACGTCCCCTGTCGCCGCCAGCGCCGCCGGCCGTCGCGTCAGGGCGATATCGGCCTCAGCGCGCGATCACCGCACAGCAGGTGTTCAGCCGCCAAGCACTCGAGCCCGAGACCGTCGCGAGCCATCCGCACTCTCCCAGAGCATCTGGCGGAGCTCGCGATGAAATCAGTCCGCTGAGTGGGCGCCGTCGACCGCGGGCAACGCGCGGGCTCGGAGACCTCCTGCTCGAATCACGGCCCGCAGAAACAGAACGCCGCCGGCAGCCGGCTCCCTACAACCGCAGTGACTAGTCCTCGCGGGGTGGGGGTCGGAAGACGATTCGCTTGAGTTCAGCGAGGGCTGGCCCGCCAAGTCGCACCGCGGTCTGGAACCCTTCCAGGCCCATCTCCCCGGCGTCCAGAGCACGCCGAAGCTCGTCCACCAACGGCCGCTCCTGTTCCAGTACCTGATTGCGCGGCGCGTCGAGGAGGATGAGATGCCGTGGGCGCCTAACGCCGTGCGCCAAGCGCACGTACGACTTGCGTTCCTCAGCGTCAAGAGTTTCGACGGGGATGACCATCGACTGATTGGCCGCCAGTCGTTTGGCGACGGCGGCGCCGAGCAGCTCGTGCGCGCGTGCCTCAATGTCACCTTCGGGCACCCGACCGGCCAGCAACGCGCGGACCCGCGTCAGGGAGAGCACGGCACCCCGCTCCTCCACGACCCGCTCCGCGAACTTCACGGAGTCCGAGGCCGCGGCGCCGACGACGACGACCAGACTGCCCGGCGAGTACCGCATTCGATCGGTCGGCGCGAGAACGCGGCAGCGAACCGAGACGTCCACCGCCGGGGGCGCCGCACCCTCGCGGCGTGGGCGCTCAGATGACCAACCCGTTCGCTCATCGGCAGAAATCCGGACGCTTCGGGCGGAGGAGCTGTCTGGCATGCTCCCATCATCGTCGATGCGGGGCCTCACGCGCGGTGCGCCTGCCCTGCACAGGCCAGGGCTGGTCCGGGCAGACGCTCCCTCACGCCGTCGCGACCCAGCGCTCCAGTGCGACCCGGGTGACGTGGTCGGGCTCGATCTGAGTCGATGTGGAGCGGCAGTGGGCGTTGGGTGCGGGTCTCCAGTCGCACCCGGCCCGGCCAGCGCAGATCGGTGAAGGCGCCGGACCTACCGGCAGTCTCAGGTCCCGGTTGCCAGCATCAATGGTCCTCCGGGACAGCAGGCGATGTGGACGCGCGGCGGGACCATCGACAGCTTGTAGTCAACACCGCGGGCGGTCCGGCCGTCGGTCACGGAGGAGGGTCTATTTATATCTTGTCTTGCCGAATGCCCCTGGCTACGCTCGCGGCCGTCACCGCCGCGGGTGCGGTCGCCGCCCCGGCGGCGAGCGCGAGCAGCGCGACGACCAGGGCGCCCGCGGTGGACCCGCAGGTCTGCCAGCTTTTGAACCCCAGCACGATGGGGCCGTTTAGCCCGGCGCACATCACGGGAGGCACATCGCTCGTGAACGTCCTCGCTAGCGCGGGGGCTTCGGTCGGTTGCGCGGCCGCGGTCCCTCAGTCGTCGCCGGCGCCTCCTGCCAGTGGGCGAACGCAGGGCTCAGCCCAGCACCGTCACGCCAGGGTACCTGGCAAGCACAGGCAGGGAAAGCACGGTCCCCCGCACAACTGAGTTGACGGCCGCCCGGTTGCGGGTTCGCCGCAACCCGGAACGGGACGTCGAACCTCAACCTTCGGTTCCTGGGAATCGTTCGGGCCGGTCTGCCCGGGTTGATCTGACAGGCAGGTCGCGCTGGATCGACGAGACGCAGCGCCGCTCCATGTTCCACCCGTCTGCTGACGGCCGGGCGCTCAGGCCGGGGTTCGCCTGAGCGAAAAAACCCGGCGTCCGCGGTCCAGCCCGGAAACTTTCTTGGCGCCCGCCGTAACGATCTCCGGTGAAATCGACAGTAGGGGTCGTGACGAGAGATGCCTAGAGCCTGTCTGAGCGCGCGCGTGGCGGCACTCGCCGCCGTGTGCGCTGTGGGCGCGCCGGTGGCGATCGCTACCGTTTCGGCCGCCGCGGACACGCAGGCGACCACGCCGCTGGCGGAGTCTGTCACTCCGGTGACGGCCAACAATCCGGAGGTCGGCGCGGTCTCCGGGACAGAGAGCAAGACCAGTCCGCTGAGCACCGTTCCGGACGGCACCACCACCCCGACGACCACGGTGAGCGGCCCGACCGTGCGCACTCCCGCCTCCGAGAGGGCCACCGTCAGGGCCGGAGGCACTGCCGCCGTGGCTGCGACTTCGACCGCTCAGGGCTTTGTCGGCAT
>DASZMK010000128.1:0-20007 GCA_035551855.1 Solirubrobacteraceae bacterium | reverse complement strand
CTAGGACGCCGGCAGCGTCTCTGACCCGCGCGCCGACGGCAGCGTCTTGGCCGCCTGGCGGTCCGGGCTGACGCGGACCACGTTCCACACCAGTCCGAGCCTCTCGAGGGCGGCGATCACCAGCCCGGTCGGATCGGCCATCCGCTCCCAGAAGCGGAGCCCGTGGAAGGCCGAGGTGGGGAAGGCGTGGTGGTTGTGGTGCCAGGCCTCGCCCATCGAGAACGGCGCCAGCCAGAAGACGTTGCGCGACTCGTCGTCGACGTCGAAGCGCTTGCGGCCGAAGAAGTGGCAGACGGAGTTGATCGACCAGGTCACGTGGTGAAGCAGGAACATGCGGACGAACCCGCCCCAGATCAGGGCGGTGAGCGCGGTGCCCAGGTCGCCGCCCACGATCCAGCCGAGCGCGAACGGGATCACGAAGCCGAGCACGACCCACAAGAAGAACAGCTTGTCGACGATGCGTACCACCCGGTCCCTGAGGAGATCCGGGGCGAAGCGCTCGCGCTCCGCGCTCCCCACGGTCTCGAACAGCCAGCCGATGTGGGCGTGCCACAGGCCCTTGACGGCGCCGATGAACCCGGGACCCGAGAGGTGGGGCGAGTGGGGGTCGCCGTCCTGGTCGGTGAAGGCGTGGTGCTTGCGGTGGTCGGCGACCCAGGTGATCACCGAGCCCTCGACGGCCATGGAGCCGAGGACGGCGACGATGGCGCGGAACGGGCGGGAGGCCTCGAAGGCCCGGTGGGTGAACATCCGGTGATAGCCGAGGGTCACTCCCAGGGCAGTGACGACGTACAGGCCGAGCATGAGGCCCAGTTCGAGCGGACCGATCGCCCGGCGCCACAACAGGACGATCGCAATGACGAGGGCCAGCGGAGGCAGGCCGACGCCGACGAGGTTTGCGATCTTGTGGCTGCGGCTCATCAGGTGACTCCATCATACGTAGCTTCGACGTGAATTTCTTCGGTGCAAAGCATGACTGTCACCGCAGATACTGTGTTCGATGTATGAAGACCGGGCGTAATCAACCGTGGTACGAGCTCCCGGCCGACGTCGTGACCGTGTTACGCCCAGCGCTCGATGACGTGGTCGGCGAGATCATCCAGGCAGTAGCGACTGTACCCGCTTATGCCCGTCCTCTGGAGGGGCCGTTCGGGGAGGGGCTGCGGGCCGGCGTCCAGGCGGCCCTGGGTCACTTCCTGATCGAGATCGAGGCCGGCGAACGGGTGGAGCGGCCGGACGTCTACCGCGCGCTCGGCCAGGGGGAGATGCGGGCCGGCCGCAGCCTGGAGTCGCTGCTCAGCGCCTACCGGATCGGCGCCCGCGTCGCCTGGCGGCGGTTCGCCGCGATCGGCGCCCAGGCGGGACTGGAGCCGGACACCCTGTACCTGCTCGCCGAATCGATCTTCGCCTACATCGACCTGCTCTCCGCCGAATCGGCCGAGGGACACGCCCAGGAGCAATCGGCCGCGGCGGGCGAGGCCGAGCTGCGGCGCCGGCGCCTGGTCCGTCTGCTGGTGCGTGAGCCACCGGCGGAGCCGGCCGCGGTCGAGGCCGCGGCGGCCGAAGCCGGATGGTCACTGCCGCGGAGCCTGGCGGTGCTCGCCGTGGCGGGCGACGAGCGCGACGCGGTGCCGGCCCGGTTGCCGGTGGGTGCGATCAGCGAGTCCATGGGGGAGGTGGTGTACGCGATCGTCGCCGACCCGGACGGGCCGGCGCAGCGGGCGGCGATCGACCGCGCGGTGGCGGGGGCGGGGGCCCGCGCCGGGCTGGGGACGACCGTCGCCTGGGCCGAGGCGCGGATCAGCTTTCAGCGGGCGCGGGCTGCGCTGGAGCTGGCCGGCGACGATCCGGGGCTGCTCGCGGCGCGCGAGCGGGCAGGCGAGCTGCTGCTGCGCACCGACCGTCGCCTGGCCGGCGAGCTGGCCACGGACTGCCTGGCGCCGCTGTTGGACCTGCCGCCCGGATCCCGGCGCAGGCTCAGCGAGACGCTGCGGGTCTGGCTGGCCGAGCAGGGACGGCTGGCGGTGGTGGCCCGCCGGCTGGCGATCCACCCGCAGACGGCGCGCTATCGGCTGGGACGCCTGCGCGAGCTCTTCGGCGCCGCGCTGGACGATCCGGACGCCCGGTTCTGGCTGGAGGTGGCGCTGCGGGTCCGCGAGCCTCACGACGCGGGGGCCCAGCCGGGTCACGCACCGACCGGCTGATCAGCGGCGCGGCAGGAACCCTCAGACGACGTTGTTGGGGGTGCCGGGCGTCACCGGCTCGCCGTTCGGTGTCCCGTTGATGCCGTTCGGAGCAGCGGTCTCGCCGTTGGGCACCAGCTCTCCGCCCGCGATCTCGTCGGCCCATGTGTAGGTGATGGGGATCTGGAACCTGCCGGCGTTGCGGGCACGGAACTCGATCATCTCCGGCCCGTCCCAGTACCGGTACCAGTCGAGCTTGTTGTCGAACCACGACATCTGGGTGATCCGGTAGCGGTCATCGTTGGAGACGTGCACCTGGTAGCGCGTGCCGCCGTAGCGCAGGGCCATGGGGGCCACCGCCGCCACCTCGGCGGCAAACGCATCCTGGCGCAGCACCGTCGCGTACCACTGCACCCACACAAGATCAGCCATGTCTACGCTCCTACCTCGGCGCGGATCGCGCCGGGTCCCTCGGCGCTCCTGCCCTGTCCCTCGTCGGTCGCACCGACGAGGATCGCGATTTTTCCCAGGTGACGATTGTCGCGCAGCAGCTGGTGCGCCTCCGCCACCCCCTCAAAGCCCATCGTCTGCCAGAGCACCGGGCGGATCTTCGACTCCTCGATGAGCTCGTTGGCCTTCATCGCCTCCCAGGCGTTGGCGAAGTGCGAGCCGACGATCTCCTTCTGGCGCATCCAGAGATAGCGGACGTCGAAGTCCAGCTGGTAGCCGGAGGTGGCGCCGCAGATCACGACCTTGCCGAACGGCTTGACGGCGAGGACGGACGTGGGGAACGTGGCCCGGCCCACGTGCTCGAAGACGATGTCCGGCGGCCCGCCCAGCTTCTCCTCCACGGCCTTGCAGAAGCGGCGCGACTCCTTGAACCGCGCCTTCTCCTCCTCCACGCTCTCGCCTCCCTGGCGCATCATGCCGCTGTAGGCGCCTCGGTTGATGTAGCCGATCGCGCCCAGTTGCCCGATCAGATCGCCCTTCTCGTCGCTCGACACGACGCCGACGGCATCGGCGCCGGTCAGCGAGCACAGTTGGGTGGCGAACACGCCCAGCCCGCCGGCGGCGCCCCAGATGAGCACCCGGTGCCCGGCCTGGAGCTTGCAGCGGTCGATCAGCATCCGGTACGCGGTGAAGTAGGTCAGCCCGTAGGAGGCGGCCTCCTCCCAGGCCAGGTGCTTGGGCTTGGGCAGGAGCTGCTGGGCCTGCACCTTGCAGAACTGGGCGAACGAGCCCCACGTGGTCTCATAGCCCCAGATCTGCTGGCTGGGCGCGGCGAGCGGGTCCAGTCCGTGGACCTCGGGATCCTCGTAGGAGGCCTGGTTGCAGTGGATGACCACCTCGTCGCCGGGCTTCCAGCGGGTGACGCCCTCACCGACCTTCCAGACGATTCCGGACGCGTCCGAACCGCCGATGTGGTGGCCCCACCGCGGGTGGTCGCCGTAGCGCCAGACGCCGACCGGCTCGCCGAGCGCCGCCCAGACGTTGTTGAAGTTGACCCCGGCGGCCATCACCCGGACGACGACCTCGAAGGCCCCCGGCTCCGGCACTGCGAGCTCCTCGAGCTGGAACGCGTCGACCGGCTCGCCCTGGCGCTCTTCCCGGATCACCCATGCGGTCATCGTGGGCGGAAGCTCGCCGGGCTCCGTCTCTACGTTGGCGACTTGGGTGAGATCGACGGCCACTTGAGTGATTCACCTTCCTGTGGTCTTCAGGGGGAGGTCCCGCGGATGCTACCCGGTGGTAGGACGCCAGGGCGCCCGCGCGGGGGGCCCCGGGCGGCGGACCGGCGGCCGAGACCCGGGGGCGCCGGGCCAGCGGGCCGAGACCCCGGGGCGCCGGGCCGGCGGGCCGAGACCCCGGGGCGCCGGGCCGGCGGCCGATCGGCTACGGCTGGAGGAGCTGGTCGCTCGAGCTCGGTCGCCGGCGGCCGACGTGGATGGTGGCGCCGGCGACCGGCGACGGCTGGGACTGCTGGGCGTCGCTGCCATGGGACGCGGTGGCGATGGTGTAGGTGCCGGGCTTGACGTCGACGGTGACCTGGGTCGTCCCCTGCGGATTGATGGGGGCGGTGCTGGCGAGGGTGCGTGATCCGCCGGCGATCGCCAGCGACTGGGACTGGCCGGACTGATTTGTGACGACGAACACGATCGGCCCGGCGCCGACCGCGGTGGGGGACACCGAGACGCGCGAGTCACTGATGTACACGCTCAGGTCGACGGGACTCGGCGGCCGCAGCAGCGCAGCGGACTTGCCTCCGGTGGATCCACAGCCGGCGACCACTGTGGTCGTGATCGCCATCGCTCCGATCGTCCTGATGCGCATCCTCTTCCCGGTTCTCCTCTCCGGGGCCGTCCCGCCCGCCGTGACGGCTTCGCGGGCCAATCCACCGGAAACCCTACCCGACGGGGGGCGGTGCTAACTAGATGTTCAGGCCAAGTCCTCAGGCGGGGTCGGCGGTGAGCTCCTCGCGCTCGCGAGCGAGACGCTGGAGCTCGTTTTGCAACTCCAACCATGACTCGGACTCGACTCGCTCGTACTCGTCGCCATTGAGCTCGCGCAACCGATCGCTGTAGGCGCTCCAGGCGTGACGGGTGTCCGCGTCGAGTTCGCGCAGTCGTTCCGTATCAGGGGCGGTAGCAGTCATCTGGTGGCTCCTTCCTTGCGGGCACTGCCGATGCTACCCGCCTCGACGGTCGTCAAGACATCTCCGCGCCTGCGGGAACGCGCGCGCACACCGGGTTTCCGGCCCTGACGCGCACCGAATCCTGCACTTCGTCCGGGAGGCCGCGTATCACCGTGGGATGGAGCTGCTCGCGGCACCCATCGCCACCGCCGAGTTCATGGTGGTCGACACCGAGACCAACGGCCTTGCCGGCGATCGATGCGAGATGACCGAGGTGGGAGCGGTGCTGGTCGGCGGGGGCGAGCTTCACGAGCGCTGGAGCTCGGTGTGTCGTACGAGCGCGCCGCTGCGCCGCGGCGTTCAGCGACTGACCGGCATCACCCAGGCCATGGTCGACGGCGCGCCGTCGCTCGAGGACGTCCTTCCGGATCTCGGCCGCCGGCTGGAGGGGCGGGTCATGGTGGCCCACAACGCGCCGTTCGACCGGCGGGTGCTGCGTCAGGCGTTTGACCGCATCGGCCTGCCGTGGCCGGACCCACCGGTCATCTGCACCGCCGCGCTGGCCCGGCAGCTGCTGCCCCTCCAGCGCCGCCGGGGGCTGAGCGTGCTCGCCGACGCCCTGGGCATCGAGGTGCAGAGCGCGCATCGTGCCCTCGTCGACGCCGAGACGTGTGCCCGGGTGCTGTGCGCGCTGTTCCCGCGCCTCTGCGCCAACGCCGCCACGGTCGCGAATGCGCTGGAGCTGCTGGCCCCCCGGCGGCGGCCGCGGCGCCGGGCAGCCGAGACCGGCGCGCGGGCGCCGTCTCCCCTCCGGGCGCCGGAGCCGCCGGATTTCGCCGACCTGCCACGCGATCCCGGCGTCTACCTGTTCCGCGACTCCGCGGCCGGGATCCTGTACGTGGGCAAGTCGGTGTCGATCCGCAACCGCGCGCGGGCCCACTTCGCGCCCTCGACCCCGCAGGCGGCGTGGACGGCGCACGCCAGCGTCGTCGACTACCGCACGACCGGCTCCGAGCTCGGGGCCCTCGTACTCGAGAACCGGCTGATCAAGGAGCTCAAGCCCCCCGGCAACAAACGCCTGACCCGGCGCGATGACCGCCTCGTCTACATCCGCTGCCGCCTGGACATCCCGTATCCGATCCTCGAGGTCTCCCCGGACCCGGCGGCCGGCCACGGGGTGACGGTGGGGCCGGTGCGGGGGCGGCGCCTGGCGCTCGAGCTCGTCGAGCAGCTCGACTCGCTGTTCGGTCTGCGCCACTGCGGGCGGCGCCTGCCCCGGCGCGACCATCCGTCGGCGTATGGGCAGATGGGCCGGTGTCTGTCGCCCTGCCTCGGCGACCTGGACCCAAACCTCTACCGGCGGCGCCTGGACGAGGTGCTGTCGCTGTTCGTCGACACGCGGCGCGAGCGGCCGCTGATCGCCCACGTCTACGGGCAGATGCGCGCGGCCGCCGCCCATCAGCGGTTCGAGCGCGCGGAGGCGCTGCGCCGGCGCGCGGGCCGCCTGGCGATGATCCTGGACCGTCTCGGCGGGGTGCTGGAGGCCACGCATGCGCGCCCCCGCCTCGTCCTCGCCCCGCATCCGTCAGACGCCGAGGTGGAGGCGTTCTGGCTGGTCGGCGGTCGCCTGGTCGACTTCGGTCGCCTGACCAGCGGCCTCGATGAGCTGGTCGAGCGGACGGAGCGGGCGCTGCGCCGTGCCGGACGGATCGGCGAACTCGGCGCGCACGTGCCGCCCACGGAGGTCGACGAGGTCCGGATCATCGGCACCTGGCTGGCGTCTCACCCGGAGACGCCCCAGCTGGTGCTCGAGCCCGGGCGATCCGACCGCGGCCGGCTCGGCGAGCTCCTTGCGGCGGCCCGAGCGGGCTCGGATCAGGCCGCGAACGGCAGCTCGACGACGACCGCGCCGGTCTCGTCGGGACCGACCGTCACCTCGGAGCCGGGCGAGGCCTCGCGCCGGACGAGGGCGAGCGCGATCGAGCCGAGCACGGGCGAGTCGGCGACGCTGCCCAGCCGGCCGACCACCCGGTCGCCGAGCGTGATCTCGGCGCCTGTCTCGACCGGTGCCGAGAGCCGGATGCCCAGCAGCCGGCGGTTGGGCTTGCCGCGATAGTAGAGGCGGGCGACCGTCTCCTGGCCGACGTAGCAGCCCTTGGTGAACGAGACCGCACGGTGGTTGAGATCGGCCTCCTGGGGGATGACGCTGTCGTCGAGGTCGATGCCGTAGCGCGGGCGGCCGTGTTCGACGCGCACGCACTCGGCGACGGCTTCCGAGACCGGCTGGGCGCCCCGCGCCTCCAGCGCCGCCTGCAGCCCATCGGTGTCGGCGGCATCACAGAACAGGTCGACGCCGAGATCGGTGCGCACTGCGCGGACCGCGATCTGGCCGACGTGGCTCGCCGCATGCGAGTCCTCGCCGCCGTCGAGTCCGTCGAGTCCGTCGAGTCCGTCGACTCCGGCGACGGCGGCCGCGTCGGGCCCCAGGAGGGACAGGAGGCCCTGCTGCAGCGTGCGCTTGTGCAGCTGGACGTCATAGCCGAGGCTGAAGCGGCGGATCATGTTGAAGAGCTCCTGAAGGGCGACCCGTTCGGTGTCGAGCAGCAGTTCCTCGCCGGTGTCGAGGATCCGGACGTCGCCGAGCATCTTCCCCTTGGGCGTCAGGAATGCGGCGTAGCAACCGTGCCCCGCCGCGAGCGCCTCGACGTCATTGGAGACCTGACCCTGAAGGAACGTCTTCGCCTGCGAGCCGGTCAGCGCGAGCTTGCCGCGGTCGGAGCGGTCGACCAGCCCGCAGTGTTCGGTGGCGGCGCGGTATTCGGAGTCGGATACAGCAAGCGAGCTCACCGGACACAGGGTAGTACCGCGCGGGTGGAGCGGATCGGACAAACCGCGCGGGTGAAGCGGATCGGACGCCGACCGGGCGAAATTCAAGCTCAGCTGGTCCGCAACCGATATTTAGGGCTACCATAATCTCCGTGAGCATCCCATCGGATACCGCCCCCGGCCTGCGGTCCTCGGCGATCGAGGACTACACGAAGGCGATCTATGCGCTCGAGGCCCGCGACGGGCGGCCGGTCAGCACGAACGCGCTGGCCGAGCGCCTGAACGTGACCCCGGCCTCGGCGTCGGGAATGGTCAAGCGGATGGGGGAGCTCGCCCTCGTCACGCACCGGCCGTACCGGGGCGTGCATCTGACCGATGCCGGGCGACGGGTGGCCCTCGAGGTCATCCGCCACCATCGTCTGCTCGAGCTCTATCTGGTCGAGGACCTCGGTGTGCCGTGGGATCGCGTCCACCAGGAGGCCGAGGTGCTCGAGCACGTGCTCTCCGAGGAGCTCGAGGAGCTGATCGCGGTCAAGCTGGGGGACCCCACTCGTGATCCCCACGGCGATCCGATTCCCTCGCGCGAGCTGACGATCGAGGAGCCGAGCACGGAGAGCCTGGAGTCGCTGGATCCCGGGACGCACGGGACGTTCACGCGCGTGTCGGATGCCGATCCGGACATGCTCCGTTACCTGGCCGACCGGGGGATCGCACCCGGCGACACCCTGGAGGTCCTGGAGCGCCAGCCGTTCGGCGGCCCGCTGTTCGTGCGGTTCGGCTCGGCGGTGCATCCGCTCGGCGGCGACCTCGCGCGGGCGATGAGGGTGACGGTGACACGGTGAGGGCCGAGCCGGCGCTCGAGGCCGCCAGTGCTGATGGGGCGGCCGTCGCCGTCCCGGACGCGGGGACTGCCCATCTCACCCCGCTTCAGCGTCAGCTGCAGGGCGGCCGCCTGCGGGTCACGCTGTCGATGCTGGGGCCGGCGTTCGTGGCCGCCGTGGCGTACGTCGACCCCGGCAACTTCGCGACGAACCTGCAGGGCGGGGCACAGTTCGGCTACGAGCTCTTGTGGGTCGTGCTGGTGGCCAACCTGATGGCGATGCTCGTCCAGTATCTGTCGGCCAAGCTCGGGATCGCCACCGACCGCAACCTGCCGGAGCTGTGCCGGGAGCGGTTCCCCGTCTGGGGGAGCCGGGGGCTGTGGGTTCAGGCCGAGATCATGGCGATGGCGACCGATGTCGCCGAATTCCTCGGCGCGGCGATCGGACTCAACCTGCTGTTCGGCGTGCCTCTGCTCGTCGCCGGACTGCTGACCGGCCTGATCGCGTTCGGGATCCTGGGGCTGCAGCGGCGCGGATTTCGCGGATTTGAGCTCGCCATCGCGGCGCTGCTGGGGATCGTATTCGCCGGGTTTCTGTACGAGACGGCGCACATCGGCCCCTCCGCGCCGCTGGCCCTGCGCGGGTTTCTCCCGCACCTGAGCAGCTTCAGCGCCGTCTACCTCGCCGTCGGAATCATCGGCGCGACGGTCATGCCGCACGTCATCTACCTGCACTCGGCGCTGACCAAGGGGCGCGTCGACATGCGCAACGACGGCGAGCGCCGCCAGGTGCTGCGCTTCGAGCGGCTCGACATCCTCATCGCCCTCGGCCTCGCCGGAATCATCAACCTGGCGATGCTGGCGGTGTTCGCCAAGTTGTTTCACACGCCGGCCCTGTCCGGCCTCTCCACCATCCAGGGCGCGCACGCCCAGATCGGCCGACTCGTCGGCGGCGGCGCCGCGTTGGCGTTCGCCGTCGCGCTGCTCGCCTCCGGAGCGTCCTCGTCGAGCGTCGGGACCTACGCCGGCCAAGTGGTCATGGCCGGCTTCATCGGGATCCGGATCCCGATGGTGGTCCGCCGCACGATCACGATGCTCCCGGCGCTCGTGATCCTCGCCATCCACCTGAGCGCGACCGATGCGCTGGTCCTCAGCCAGGTCGTGCTCTCCTTCGGCATCCCCTTCGCCCTCGTCCCGCTGGTGGTCCTGACCGGACGCCGCGACGTGATGGGCGCTCACGTCAACGGCCGCGTGCTCAGTCTCTCGGCCTACCTCGTCGCCACGGTCATCACCGCCATGAACGTGTTCGCCCTCTACGAGCAGTTCTTCGGCTGAGCGCAGTACGCTTCGACGCCATGCCGCTCGTTCACGACTTCGAGGAGATCACCTCCACCCTCCCGGACGACTGGACCGACCTCGAGTTCGACCTGCGCATCTTCGACGAGACTCGCTATGTCGACGCGGCGATCATGCTCGTCAGCTGCAACGCCCAGCCGCAGTCGAGGTCCGACTGGCACTGGCACGTGATGGTCGCCCATCGCTTCGGCAACGCCGCGTCGGTGCCGGCGGTCCAGCTGGGCCTCCATCTGCTCGACGACGCCGGGATCGACGGCGAGCTCGCCCTGCGCGAGGTGCGGACCGGCCGGGCTCAGGTGTTCAACGGGTGGGGCCGGACCGAGTCAGTGCGCCGGGAGTACCGCAAGCTGTACGCGCAGTGAGGGTGGGCGGCCGCCGTGGCGCGCGTCGTCGCGTACATCCCTGACCTCCTGTTCGGCTCCAACGTGATCGGCGCGCTGCAGGCGGGCGGGCACGAGCCGGTGCTGGTGGGGCGCAGTGAGGATCTGGCCGGGGCGGTGGTCGGCGCCGACGTGCTGGTGGTCGACCTCACCGCCGAGGTGCCGGCGCGGCTCGAGGCGGTGCGGCCGCTGCTCGGAGGCGGTGGGGTGCGGTCGCTGGCGTTCTTCTCGCATGTGGAGAGCGATGTGCGGGCGGCCGCCGGGGAGGCGGGGTTCGATCTGGTGGTGCCGCGGTCGCGGATGGCGCGGGCGGGGGCTGATTTGGTGTCTGAGCTGGCTGGTTGACGGCCGGGCCCGAGGCCGCGGCCGATGGGCGAGCGGCGATCTGGGGCTCCGGGGCGGAAAGACGGCGGGCAATGAAGAGGGGGAGGGGCGGGGCGCGGCCGGCCGACCCTGGTTTTGCCTGCACCGTGCGACAAATCCGAACCTCGCCCGTCGATTTGGCACGGGACGCGGGCTGAGCCCCGCTTTTGCGCCAGATCGTCAGGCGGAGTCCGAGTTTGGCGCATGAAGCACGCTGAAATCCGGTGCATCGCGGACCGGGAGGGTGAGTAACGGCCCGGGTGGGGTGGGTGCCGGCCCGGGTCAAGTGGGTGCCGGTCCGAGTGGGGGCACGGCGGCGCTCCCGGCCCGGCTGCCCTTCGTTGCCCGCCGTTGTTGCACCCGGAGCCCGTCATCGACAACCACAATCCCGCCGCGAGGGCCGGATCATCGGGGCGCGAACGCCGTGTCGAACGTCGCCGACACGTCCGGCACCGCCCGGACGATGCCGAACTTCGCCTCCCATGCCGCCCACCTGCGCAGCAGCGCGGTGTCGAGCACGCCGAACTGCCGCTCGGGCCCGGTGAACGCCGGGGCGAGGGCCGCGAGCTCGGCGCTGTCGAGGTGATGGTTGAGCGCGGGAACCTGGGACTCGAGCGAGCGCTGCCCCAGGCGCGGGTCGGCCAGCGCTGCGTCGTAGCCGCGCACGAGCGTGTCCACGACCGACCGGGCCAGGCCCGGATCGGACCTGAGGGCGTGAGCGGTGGTGCAGACGACGAGCTCCGGATATGACGGCGCGCCATAGTCCTCGACGCGGAAGTCGTGGAAGCCGGGACGCGCCTGGTCCAGGGTGACGCCCTCGTCGTTCCAGAAGGCGGTGGCCCCCGCCACCCGGCCGGCGAGGAGGTCGCTGACCGCGTTGAAGCCGATTGTCAGGGTGTGGACCGCGGACGGGCGGCCGCCGGCGCCGGAGACGATGGAGTCGAGGACTGCCGTGTCGCTGGGGGCGCCGGTGACGCCGACCGTCCGCCCGTCGAGTTGCCGCGGGTCGGTCACCGCAGGCTGCGCGAGCACCGCCGCCAGCGGACGCTCCACGATCGGCAGGATGCCGACGATGTCCTGGCCGTGCTCCCGGGCGATGGCCAGGTCGTGGATATCCAGGATCGCGAAGTTGACCCGGCCCTTCTCGAGCAGGCTGATCGAATCGGTCGAGGCGCCGGGGACGATCACGTGCAGGTGGATGCCGGCGGCGATGTCGTCATGGTGCGCCAGGGCCGTATAGATCCCGACGTGGACCGGGTTCGGCGTGAAATCGAGCACGAGCGAGGCATCCCGGTCGGCGTGACCCGCCGCGCCGGAGCCGCCGCAGCCGGCGACGAGCAACGCTCCTGCAACCAGGATCATGAGCAAAACGCGGCGCACAAGTCGGCCAGCATAGGCGCCGCCTAGAATCAGCGCCGAGCATGCGTCGCCGCGTCACGTTCAGCCGCAACCTCACGCTGTCTCTGTCGAGGACCTGCCGCTGCTACTGCAAGTACTGCGCGTTCGCGACCCACAAGCCGCACCTGCACGAGCCCGATGAGGTGCTGGCCATCCTCGACCGGGCCGTCTCCCGGCACCGCGCGAAGGAGCTGCTCGTGCTCACCGGCGAGAAGCCGGAGCACAACGCCGGCGTCGCCAGGCTTCTGGAGCGCTACGGCCACGCCGACTTCACCAGCTACGTGGTCTGGGTCTGCGAGCAGGCGCTCGAGCGGGGCCTGCTGCCACACACCAACCTCGGCGTGCTCTCCCGCCGGGACCTCGCCCGCCTGCGGGCCGTGACCGCCTCCCAGGGGCTGATGCTGGAGTCGGTGTCCGAACGGCTCATGGACACCGTCCACGCGGGGTCTCCGACGAAGCATCCGGCGCGCCGCATGGAGACGATCGCCGGCGCCGGGGAGCTGAAGATCCCGTTCACGAGCGGGATCCTCGTCGGCATCGGCGAGACCGACGACGAGCGGATGGCGTCGCTCGAGGCGCTGGCGGCGCTGCACCGCCGGCACGGCCACCTCCAGGAGGTCATCCTCCAGAACTTCGTCCCGCACCAGAGCTACTACGGCCGCGAGCCGGCGGACATCGCCGGTGCGGCGGCGAGCGATTACTGGCGCACCGGCGTCGGCCAGGGCCCAGAGGTGGACGCGCCGAAATGGGCCTCGCCGGTCACCCTGAAGGACATGAAGCGGCTGATCGCGCACACGCGCGAGCTGATGCCGGACATCGGCATCCAGGTGCCGCCCAACCTCTCGGAGTGGTGGCCGGAGCTGGTGGCCGCCGGGGCGACCGATCTCGGCGGCCTGAGCGCCAACGGCGATCACATCTCACCGGAGCACCCGTTTCCCTCCCCGGCACAGGTGCGCAAGCGCCTGGCGCAGGACGGCTACGCGCTGTCGGAACGGCTGTGCGTCTACCCGGAGTACATCGATCGAGAATGGGTGTCCGAGCCGGTCCTGGACGTGATCACCAGCCGCTACTGGTCGTTCATCCCCCGGCGCGGGAGCGGACGGCTCAGCGAGCTGCATGTCGCCGCCGACGCGGCTCCGCGGGCGATCGAGAAGGCGCGCGACGGAATCAGGCTGACCGCCGACGAGCTGACCGCCCTGTTCGCCGAGCAGCGCGCGCCGGTGGTGGAAGACATGCGCCAGGCCGCCGACGAGCTGCGCCGCCGGCTCGCCGGCGAAACGGTCACCTTCGTCGTCAACCGCAACATCAACGTCTCCAACGTGTGCGTGGTCGGCTGCGCGTTCTGCGGCTTCGGCCAGTCAAAGCGCTCACCTGACGCCTACGAGCACTCCCGGAACGATTTCGCCGAGCGCGTGCAGGAGGCGGTCGCCGCCGGCGCCACCGAGCTGTGCATCCAGTCCGGCATCCATCCGGACTGGGGGCTCGAGGACTACCTGGGATGGCTGCGCTTCGCCAGGGAGATCGCGCCGCAGATCCACCTGCATGCGTACTCGCCGATGGAGGTTGCCCACATGTGCGACGTCTCCGGCTTGGCGCCGCGGGCCGTGTTCTCCCAGCTGCGCGACGCGGGACTGGGGTCGACGCCCGGGACCGCCGCCGAGGTCCTTCATGACGGCGTTCGTGAGCGGATCTCGCCCAACAAGCTGCCGGTGGCCCGGTGGGTGGAGATCATCGAGGCCTCGCACGCCGAGGGCATCCGGTCGACGGTGACCGTCATGTTCGGCCACATCGAGGAGCCGCCGGAGTTGGCCGAGCACATGCGCGTCGTGCGCGAGCTGCAGGAGCGCACCGGCGGCTTCACCGAGTTCGTCCCCCTCTCGTTCATCCCGTTCCAGACGCTGCTGGGCCGCACCCACGGCGTCCAGGAGATCTCGCGCGAAGAGAACCTCAAGCACACCGCGGTGTTCCGCCTCGCGCTCGGTCACACGGTGACCAACGTCCAGGCGAGCTGGGTCAAGATGGGCCTCGACGCCGCCACCGAAGCCCTCCGCTGGGGGGTCAACGACCTGGGCGGGACGCTCATGGAGGAATCGATCAGCCGGATGGCCGGCAGCTATCACGGCGTGCGGCTGGAGCCGGAGGACCTGATCGGCGCCGCCCACCGAGCCGGGCGCCCCGCCGCCGAGCGGACGACCCTGTACGAGATCCGGCGGCGCTACGACGTCGCGTCGGTCGCTGCCTGAAGGTGAGCGTCGAGCGCCCACCGTCGCTGTTCGCCGGCGTCGAGCCGCTCGAGGTGTTCGTCGAGCTGCTGGCCGAGCTCGACACCGATACGACCTCGACCGAGTTCTACGACCGGATCTGCGAGGCGATCTGCCGGCTGACGACGATGCGCCGCGCGGCGATCTTCATGGCCGACGCCGGGCGGCGGCGGGTGCGGGTCGTCGGCTCCTACGGGACCTCGTTCTCCCAGCTGGCGACGCTGCGGCCGTCCCCGACGCTCGTGTCGACGCCGATCGCCCAGCGCGCGCTGCTCGAGGATCAGGTGGTCGTCGTCTCCGACCAGATCAAGAACCAGGTGCCGCCGGAGTACGCCGACCTGTTCGGGATCACGACGCTCGTCTGCACGCCGCTGAGCGCCGCCCGCCGCGCCTACGGCGTGATCTGCGCCGACCGGGGCGGAGGCCGGTTCGAGCTCTCGGACGGCGAGCGCCACCTGCTGTGGACGCTCGGCAAGACGGCGGCGCTGGTGGCGACCGCCCGCAACGCCACCCGTCAGCAGGAGCGCAACCGCCGGCTCGGCGAGCGGCTCGAGCTCGCCCGTGAGATCCACGAGCGCGTGATGCAGCGCCTGTTCGGCGTCTCACTCGCTCTGAGCGCCGAGAAGGCGCTTGACCCGGAGGAGCGCGAGCGCTGCCGGGTCGAGATGCAGGAGGCGCTCAGCGACCTGCGCAGCGCGCTCGAGCGGCCGCTGGCCCCGCTCGGCCACGACACCGGCACGACGCTCAGCGCCGAACTGGCTCGCGTCGTTCAGGCGCCCGGGCCGCGCGTCCATGTCGACTGGCCGGACGACGTCAGCGTGCCGGCCGACATCGAACCGCTGGCTCAATCGGTTCTGGCCGAGGCCCTGCGCAACATCGCCAAGCACGCCCGCGCGTCCCGGGTGGACGTGACGGTCTCCGTCGACGAGGAGACGTTCACGTTGGAGATCGCCAACGACGGGGTCTCCTCCGGTGCCCGGGGCGCGGGAATGGGATTGCGGCTGGCGGCATTCGAGGCGCTCCAGCAGGGCGGTGTCGTCGACTTCGGCGCGCCGGAGCCGGGCCGGTGGCGGGTGCGACTGTTCGTGCCCCTCCGCGACACGGTGTCGGCGCCGGCGCCGGAGGCGGCCCGGTGAGCGCGCAGGCGGGGCTCTCGCGGCGGCAGATCGAGCGGCGACTGCGGGTGCTCGTCGTCGACGACCACGACGTCGTGCACTGGGGTTTCCGGGTGCTGCTCGGCGAGCAGCCGTGGGTGGAGCGGTGCCTGGCGGCGCGCACCGGCGCCGAGGCGCTGGCCCTGCTGCCGACGCTGCGTCCCGACGTCGCGCTCGTCGACCTGTTCCTGGCCGGGGAATCCGGCGCCGATGTGTGCGGCTCCATCCTCAAGGCCTCGCCGGCGACCCGGGTGCTGCTCATCTCCGGCGCCGGTCGCATGTCGCCGGCGGCCGCCCGTGCCGCCGGGGCCAGCGGCTTCGTCTCCAAGGACTGGGAGGCCCGCGAGGTGGCCCGCGCGGTCCGGATGGTCGGCTGCGGCATGACCGTGTTCGAGCCCACGGCCGAGCAGCCGGCTCCGCTGCTCTCAGACCGCGAGCGCGAGGTCCTCGATCTGATCGCCGCCGGCTCGACGAACCGCGAGATCGCCGAGAAGCTCTTCCTCTCCCCGCACACCGTCAAGGAGCACACGAGTGCCGTGTACCGCAAGCTCCAGGCCCGCAACCGGGCCGAGGCGGTGCAGCGGGCGCAGCGGATTGGGTTGCTGTCCTGAGTCAGCCGCGCTCGCGGCGGCCGCGCTGGTCGCGCCGGCAGTCGTTCGGCACCGTTACAGGCGCCGCCCCGGGGGTAGCGCCCCCCCACGGTGGTGAGTCGAGAGGTTGTGATCGTTCCCTACGAAGACGGGCCGTATCTGGTACGCGGCCCGGTCATCCTCCGGGACCAGGAGGGCAATGCCATCACCGTCAACCGGCGGACGGTGGCGCTGTGCCGGTGCGGCAAGTCGCGTACCCGGCCGTTCTGCGATGGGACCCACCGTGCGATCGGGTTCCAGGCTCCCTCGCCGCCGGAGGCCTACCCCGTCAGACACCCTGACCAGCCAAACGGGAACGCGCCGCTTCCGGCCCCTCGGGAGCGTTGAGGATGGCGGTCAGAGTGGTAGCCGAGCCGGGACGGGAGGAGCGCATGGTGGCGCTCCCGCCCGCTCGAGGCCCCTGGACCGAGGCCCTGTACGCGCTCTTGAGCCAATCGGCGTGCGAGCTGCTGCCTCCCCTGCCCGCGCTGACGGCTGACGCTGTCCTTCATGACGACGATCTCCAGATGGCCCTGTATCTGTGCTACGAGCTGCACTACTCGGGCGTGGAGGGGGTCGACGAGCGGTATGAGTGGGACCCTGTCGTCCTCATGCTCCGAGGTGCGTTGGAGGCCGTGTTCGAGACGGCCCTGCGCTCGATCGTGTCTGGCCGCACCGGGCGGTCGGTTCCGGTGGGGCAACTGCTTCAGCGCCTCGTGCGCGAAGATGATGGCCCGCCACTGTCGCGCTATCTGGAGACGCGTGGCACCGGACGTCAGTTCCGCGAGCACGTCGTGCATCGGTCCGCCTACCAGCTCAAGGAGGCCGACCCGCACTCCTGGGCGATTCCTCGTCTCACCGGCTCGGTCAAGACGGCGCTCGTCGAGATTCAAGCCGACGAGTACGGAGGGGGGGACGCTGAGCAGATGCACGCTGTGCTGTTCGCCAACACGATGCGGGGTCTGGGACTGGACGACCGGTACGGGGCCTACCTGCACCTGTTGCCGGGCATCACGCTGGCCACCGTCAACCTGATGTCGTTCCTCGGGCTGCACCGGCGCCTGCGCGGCGCCCTCGTCGGCCACCTCGCGGTCTTCGAGATGACGTCGTCGATCCCGAACCGACGGTATGGAAACGGGCTCCGCCGACTGGATCACGGAGCGGACGTCACCCGGTTCTATGACGAGCACGTCGAGGCCGATGCGGTGCACGAGAGCATCGCCGTGTGGGACCTCGCCGACGGCCTGGCCCGCGCCGAACCGGCGCTGGCCGACGACGTCGTGTTCGGCGGACGCGCGCTGCTCACGCTGGAGGCGCTCTGGGCCGCCCACATCCTGAACGCGTGGGACCGCGGGGAGACCTCGCTGAGAGGTCCCCTCCATTGGACTGCGGGCTCGAGAGACACCGCATGATCGTCATCGCCTACGATGGTTCCACCGACGCCCAGGCGGCAGTCCGACAGGCCGCCGCGCTCATGCCCGGCCACGCTGCGATCGTGCTCGCCGTGGAGGAGCGATCGGTCGACGCGGAGAGCCGCGCGCGCGAGGGGGCGGAGCTGGGACACGAGTTCGGGATCGACTGCCGGGCGCGCACGCGCCCGCGGCGAGGGACGGTCGCCGCCACCATCGCGGCCGAAGCCAGGGACGCCGGCGCGGACGCCATCGTCATCGGCCGCCGGGGACGGAGGAGCGCGCCGCCTCGGCGGCTGGGCAGCGTGTGCGAGACCGTCCTGGCCGAGGCCCCGGTCGCCGTCCTCGTCGTCTCCACCGAGGGGAGCCGCGGGCTGGCCATGGCGGCGACCAATTCGAGAGCAGTCGCCTGAGCTGTGGTCAGACGGGGGCGCGGGCCGGCGATCGACCACTGTGAGGCCCAGAGGCCGCCCCGACCGCCGGCCTTCTCGTACGTCCTTCCTCTCCGGATGACGACCGGCGACGGAACGCGAGACGAGCTCACGCGCTACCTGGCACAGCTTTCGGAATGGTGCGACGACGTGATTGTCGTCGACGCTTCGGACCCGCCGATCCTGGCTGAGAACAAACGGGCGTGGCGGGAGTCGGCGCGGCACGTCGCGCCTGACCCCGCCCACGCGTCGCTCATGGGGAAGGTGCCCGGCGTGCTGACCGGCCTCGACCTCGCCGCTCACGAGCGGGTCATCATCGCCGACGACGACGTTCGCTACGGTCGGCCGGAGCTGGAGCGGATGGTGAGCCTGCTCGCCGACCACGACGTCGTCCGACCGCAGAACTACTTCGCGCCGCTGCCCTGGCACGCCGTCTGGGACACGTCGCGGACACTCCTCAACCGCGCCTTCGGCGCCGATTTTCCGGGCACCCTCGGCGTCCGCCGCTCCATCCTCCAGGCGACGGGCGGCTATGACGGTGACGTCCTGTTCGAGAACCTGGAGCTGATCCGCACCGTCGAGGCGCACGGGGGTCGTGTGGCCTCGTTGCTTGATCTCTACGTGCGGCGGCTGCCGCCCACGGCGCAGCACTTCATCGGGCAGCGCACGCGCCAGGCGTACGACGATTTCGCCATCCCGCAGCGGATGGCGACGTGGCTGGCCGTCATTCCGCTCCTGGCTGTGTGCGCCGCCCGGCGTAACCGGACGCTGCCGGCGCTCATCGCTGCGGCGACCGTCTCGCTCGCCGAGTGCGGCCGCCGGCGCGCCGGCGGGCGCGCCGTCTTCCCGCCGGCCGGCTCGGTCATGGCACCCGTCTGGGTGCTCGAGCGCGGGGTCTGCGCGTGGCTGGCGGTCGCCCAGCGCCTCCGGTTTGGCGGCGTCCGCTACGGCGACAGCGTCATCCGCGTGGCGGCGCACTCCGTGCGTGCACTGCGTCGGAGATCGGTCTGAGGCCGGGTACCGGTCCTCCGCGTATCAGCGCGCCGCGCCGCTGTCGCCTTGCGGACATCCGTGGAGGGAGCCCTGTTAGTTGTGGCAGACGGAGGGCAGCGGACCCAGGACCGCAGCCGACAGGCGAGAGCGAAACATGGACCAGGGCACACGATCACCATGGGAGTACGACGACGGTCCGGAGGTTGGCCACCATGTCCCGGTCACGAGTCCGCCGCGCGACGAGGACGCGCCCGGAGTGCCCCGTGGCGGGCTTCTGCGCCGTCATCGCCCTGGCGTTCCAGCACTGACGCCCGCCACCCGGAATCCCGGGTGCGACGGCCGTAGCGTCTCTCCGATCGAGTGGCTGTCCACTCAGTCGGACCCGGTGGCGCTCAGCCGGATCAGCGGCGGCGCATCGCCCACTCGATGGCGGGCAGCTTGACCGCGTGGGGGAGGTACTGCGACGCGAGCATCGCGGCGCGGACCGGGAGCCCGGGGACGACGACGCGCCGGCCGGCCTCGACGCCCTTGACGCCCGCTTCGGCCGCCTCCTCGGCGGTCACCCACGCCTGCCGGGGAACGGCCTTCTCGAACGACTGACCGCCGGCGACCTCCCAGCCGGCAATGTCCCAGAACTCCGTCGACACCGGTCCGGGGGCGAGCGCGGTCACGGTCACGCCCGCGCCGTGCACCTCGTGGTGCAGCGCCTCCGAGAACGTGAGTACGTACGCTTTGGCGGCCGAGTACCCAGCGGAGTAGGGGAGCGGCTGCATCCCGGCCGTGGAGGCGACGTTGAGGATCGCTCCGCGGCCGCGGCGCACCATCGCCGGCAGGAAGGCGGACGTCAGCGCGACGGGCGCCTCGACCAGCACGCGGACCTGGTCAAGCTCGCGTGCCGGATCGGCCTCGTGAAACGGTCCGCCGGTGGCAAAGCCGGCGTTGTTGACGAGCACGCCGACCTCGAGCCCCAGCGATTCGATGCGGGCGGGCAGGCGCTGGCGGGAGGCGGCCTTGCCGAGGTCGCAGCTGACCGTCTCGGCGCGGACTCCGTACTCCTCGCGCAGCTCGTCGGCCAGCTCGTCGAGCTTGTCCTTGCGTCGCGCCACGAGCACGAGGGTGTGCCCGCGCGCCGCCAGCTCCCGCGCAATCGCGGCGCCGATGCCGGAGGACGC
>DASZMK010000127.1:0-21849 GCA_035551855.1 Solirubrobacteraceae bacterium | reverse complement strand
CGGGGCCCGCTCCACACGATCGCCAGGCCGTGCTTGTGGATGCGGTCGGCGATCCGGTAGCCCTCGGCGAGGCTGACGCCGGGCACCACGCGGGCGAGGGTCTCGGCCACATGGTCGAAGGTGTTGAACTCGTCGTTGAGGACCACCACCCGCCATTGGCCTCCGAGGCCGCCTCCGGGGAGGCCGGTCCGAGGCAACTCGACCGTCTGGGACATCGGTGGCCAGCATAGCGCCGGATGGCGCTCGCGTCAGGGCTGCCCGCGCGTGCTCCAATAGCGCTCGTAGCCGGCGTACAGCTGGTCGACCGGCGCGGCCTGCTCGAAGGTCTCGGCCTGGTCCGGACTGCCCTGGGACAGGATCTCCGCCTGGACGGTGGAGATGAACGCGTCGCGGCCGCCGTCGCGGGCGAGCGCCGACCATGTATCGAGTCGCGCATCGAGCTCGTCGAGCTGACGCTCGACATCGTGACTGGAGCCGAAGTGGGCCATCGCCAGGCGCTCCGGCCGCCAGCCCCGGACGGTCGCGACGGAGTCATGCCACGCCTCGACGTCGATGTCCGGCGGCGGCGTGGGCGGGATCGTCATCGAGTCGGTGGTGATCCGGACGCCGCCGACATCGCCGACGAAGGCCGTCCCCTCGTGGAGAAAGGAGACGTGGTGGGAGGCGTGGCCCGGCGTGTAGGCGACGGTCCAGCCGTCGCGCAACGTCTCGCCTCCGGAGAGGATCTCCAGGCTCTCCTCGGGCACCGGCAGCATCTCACCCCACCGGCGCTCCATGTCATCGCCGTAGAGCCGGCGGGCGCTCTCGTACAGCCGCGCCGGATCGGCCATGTGGCGTGCGCCCCGCTCGTGGACGTAGACGCGGAGGTCCGGCCAGCGCTCCACCAGCGATCCGGCAGCGCCGGCGTGATCAAGGTGGATGTGGGTCAACAGCAGCGCACGGGGCCGATCGTCGCCCAGCGCGTCGAGCAGCACAGGCAGACAGGAGCTCGGACCGGGATCGACGAGCACGTCGCCGACCTGCCAGCAGCCGATGACGCGCGCGCGCCCCAGGTGCATGAGATCGATCAGGCGCACGACGAAGGCGGCGCCGCGGCTACTGGGACAGCCGGCGGCTGGCGGCCTGAGAGGCCGGCGGGATGACCGCCGTCGTGTCATCCGACGTCGAATGCCGGTCCGGCCCGGCGTCCTGCGGGCCCGGATCCCGCTCGGCCGTGGGGTCCTCGGACGCCGACGAACGGTCCGCCGGCAGGTTCTCGCCGCTGTCGGGCGGCGGGCCCGCGGCGGAGGGCTCAGGCGGTTCCGCGGCGGAGGGCTCGGGCGGCGGTTCCGCGGCGGAGGACTCAGGCGGCGGTTCCGCGGCGGAGGGCTCGGCCGTCGCGTGCCCGGGCGCCTCGGACGCCCGGTCGCCCGGCGCTGCCGGAAACTCAGGCGGCGTCAACGGCTCGAATGCGACGGTCCGGGTCACGTCATCGGCCTCATCCGGCTCGGCTTCGCGGTACGGCGCCTCGTCGTAGTACTCGTTCTCGTTGTCCTCCTCGGCGACAGGCGACGCGTCCTGGCCGGCGCTCTCATCCGCGGGACGGCTGACCTCGGCGGACGGGCTCTCGACACCGCCGTCGGCCGGGAATCGCTCGGCGGCGGTCTTGGCCAGGCCCAGGAGCTGCGCGGCCAGCTCCTCGGCGTCGCCGACGATCCGCTGACGCTCGAGCCAGATCCGGTCGGTGTCGGCGTCGAGCTCATGGACTCGCTGCTCGGCGGCTTGGGCCACGTGGGCCGCCTCCTGCCGGGCCTCCTCCAGCCGGTCCTCGGCTTCGCTGCGCGATTGGGCCGTGATCTGCTCAGCCGTCTCGTGAGCGCGCTGCAGGATGCCGGTGATCTCCTCACCGACGCGCTCCAGCGCCCGCCGCACCGCCGCCTCCGGCGACCGGGTCGCCTGCAGCTCGGCAACCAGCTGGCGCGTCCGGCGCACGTACTCATCGACGGCGACCCGGTCGTACCCGCGCAGGGTCGTCGGAAACTCCGCGTTGACGACCGACAGAGGGTCGTCCGGAAGTGCCTCGAGCGGGCGGGTGATCTCCTGGAGGATCGCGTGCTCGGTTGCGGCTGAGCTCTGATCGGGCATCGGTGATCTGCCGGGCATTGTCGCACGTGAAGCCGCGTGCCGCCCAGCCCACGGCCATACAATCTCGGCGATGACGGAAACCGTGCACCTGCCTGAACGCGACCGGCCGTGGATGATGCGGACGTACGCCGGGCACTCCGACGCCAAGCGGTCCAACGAGCTGTACCGGCGCAACCTGGAGAAGGGACAGACCGGTCTGTCGATCGCCTTCGACCTCCCCACCCAGACCGGCTATGACCCGGATCACGAGCTGGCCCGCGGCGAGGTGGGCAAAGTCGGCGTCTCGATCGCCCACCGGGGCGACATGGGCACCCTGCTCGAGGGGATCCCGCTGGATCAGATGAACACGTCGATGACGATCAACGCCACCGCCGCCTGGCTGCTGGCGCTGTACATCGTCGCTGCCGAGGAGCAGGGCGTCGAGGAGTCGGCGCTCCAGGGCACGACCCAGAACGACATCCTCAAGGAATACCTGAGCCGGGGCACCTACGCCTTCCCCCCCGCTCCCAGCATGCGCCTGATCGCCGACACGATCGCCTACACGGTCAGGCACGTTCCCAGGTGGAACCCAATCAACATCTGCTCGTATCACCTCCAGGAGGCGGGCGCGACCCCGGTGCAGGAGATCGCCTACGCCATGAGCAACGCGATCGCCGTGCTCGACGCCGTCCGCGACCGCGTCCCGGAGGACCTGATGGGCAGCGTGTTCGGACGGATTTCGTTCTTCGTCAACGCCGGCGTGCGCTTCGTCGAGGAGCACGCCAAATTGCGGGCGATGGCGCGCCTGTGGGACGAGCTCGGCCAGGAGCGCTACGGGGTCGAGAGCGAGAAGCACCGCCGCTTCCGCTACGGAGTCCAGGTCAACTCACTGGGGCTCACCGAGGCCCAGCCGGAGAACAACGTCTACCGGATCGCGCTCGAGGCGCTGGCCGTGACCCTGGGACGCGGCGTCCGCGCCCGGGCGATCCAGCTGCCGGCCTGGAACGAGGCGCTCGGGCTGCCCCGCCCCTGGGACCAGCAGTGGTCCCTGCGGCTGCAGCAGGTGCTCGCCTACGAGACCGACCTGCTCGAGTACCCGGACATCTTCGAGGGCTCGAAGGTGATGGAGGGCCTCGTGGACGAGCTCGCCGCCGGGGCGCGCGAGGAGATGGCGCGGGTCGCCGAGCTCGGCGGCGCCGTCCAGGCCGTCGACTACATGAAGTCGGCGTTGGTGGAGTCCCACCGCGAGCGCTGGCGCAAGATCGAGTCCGGGGAGCTGACCGTGGTCGGCATGAACCGGTACCAGTCCACCGAGCCCTCGCCGCTGACGGCCGACGCCGACGGCGGGATCCTCGTCGTCGACCCGGAGGTCGAAGCCCAGCAGAAGGCGGCGCTGGAGCGCTGGCGCGTCGCCCGCGACGAGAAGGCGGTCAGCGCCGCGCTCGCGGAGCTGGCCCGCATCGCCCGGGACCCGGCCGAGAACATCATGGCCGCCACCGTCGCCGCCGCCCGAGCGGGCGTGACGACCGGTGAGTGGGCCCAGACGCTCCGCGACGTGTTCGGCGAGTACCGCGCTCCCACCGGTGTCGGCGAGGCGGCCGGCGTCCCCGGTGCCGACCTCAACGAGCTGCGGGACGAGGTTGAGCGCCTCAGTGACGTCCTCGGCCGCCGGCTGAAGTTCCTGGTCGGCAAGCCGGGGCTCGACGGGCACTCCAACGGGGCGGAGCAGATCGCCGTGCGCGCCCGCGACGTGGGCATGGACGTCGTCTACGAGGGGATCCGCTTGACGCCGTCCCAGATCGCCAGCTCCGCTCTGCAGGAGGGGGTGCACGTGGTCGGCCTGTCGATCCTCTCGGGCTCCCACGCCGAGCTGATCCCCTCGGTGCTGCAGGCGATGGCCGACGCCGGCATCGGCGACGTGCCGGTCGTGGCCGGCGGCATCATCCCGGAAGCCGATGCCGCGGCGCTGCGCGACGCCGGCGTCGCCGCCGTCTACACGCCCAAGGACTGGGACCTCAACGCGATGATGCGCGACATCGTTGGACTGGTGCGCGAACGCCGCAGCGTCGACTCCGCGACCCCGGCTTGACCGCGGGCGCAGGCGAGGGCAGCCGACTCGGCGCCCGTCTGCGCGACGGCGACCTGACCGCAGCCGCCGCGGTGCTCAACCTGGTCGAGAGCCGCAGCGAGGCGGCGCGCGCTCAGACCGAGCAGCTGCTGGCCGCCGTCTCCCCGGCCGCACTCGGCCGCGAGGCGCCCGGCCAGGTCGTCGGCGTCACCGGGCCGCCGGGCGTCGGCAAGTCGTCGCTGCTGTCGCGGATGGTCGCCGCCTGGCGCACGGACCGCCGCTCGGTGGCCGTTCTCGCCGTCGACCCCAGCTCGCGGCGCTCCGGAGGATCGCTGCTCGGCGACCGCGCCCGGATCGAGCGCGATCCGGCCGACGACGGCGTTTTCATCCGCTCGACCGCCGCCGGGAATCGGCTCGGCGGCCTGGCCCCCGCGACCCGGGCGGCGGCGACCGCGCTCGCCGCCGCGTTTGACGTCGTCGTCATCGAAACCGTGGGCGTGGGGCAATCGGAGACCGAGGTGGCCGATGTCGCCGACGGCGTCGCCGTCGTGGTCCAGCCCGGCTCCGGTGACGTCCTCCAGTTCCTGAAGTCCGGGATCATGGAGATTCCCGACGTGCTGGTCGTGACGAAATCCGACCTCGGCCATGTGGCCACGCGCGCCCTCTCCGATCTGCGGGCGGCGCTGGGGTCGCTCGGCTCCCGCCACACCCCCGTCGTGGCCGTGTCCTCGGTGGCGCCGCCGACCGGGATCGAGGAGCTGATCGGCGCCCTCGACGCCCATCAGGCGCGCCTGGACGTTCCCGCCCGGCGTGCCCGCAGCCGGCGACTGCACGCCCTGGCCGATTTCGCCGCCGAGCACGGCGACCGGGGCCTGCGGGCGATCGGCGGGCGGCGCGAGGCCGAGCGCTGGCTGGCGGCCCAGGACCCGGGCCGCGACGTCGCATCGCTGAGGCACGATCTCGAGCGGCGGGCGGCGGCGTGAGACGCTCCCGCCCATTCCGCTCCGCTCCGCGAATCGTTCTCCCGGCCGAGCCGCTGATCGATGCCGATACGTGCCTGCGGCCGTGGCAGGATTCCGACGTGCCGGCTCTGGTGGAGGCCTGCCAGGACCCGGAGATCGTGCGCTGGACCCGCGTTCCCGCCTCCTACGGGGAGGCCGACGCGCGGTTCTATCTGCGCCAGCGCTACGACGCCACGTTCGCCGGGGTGACCGCACCGTTCGCGATCGTCCACGCCACGACCCAGGACCTGCTGGGGTCGATCTCGCTCATGCGCTTTGCCTGGCGGCATGCCCGGGCCGAGGTGGGCTATTGGCTGGCCCGCGCCGCGCGGGGACAGGGGCACGCCACCCGCGGGGTCAGGCTGATCTGCGCCTGGGGCCTTGACGCGCTGCGGCTGGAGCGCATCGACCTGCTGGCGGCCACCGGGAACCCGGCGTCCCAGCAGGTCGCCGAGCGGGCCGGCTTCACCCGGGAAGCGGTTCTGCGCTCGTACATGCAGGGGACATTCGAGCGCCAGGACATGGTCGCGTTCGGGCTGCTGCGGGGGGAGCGGGTCGGCTGAGGCTCAGCGTGGCGTTGCCAGCGACGCCAGGCGCCACCCCCGCTTGGTGTTGATCAGCTGGACGGATTGGAGGGCCGCCGGCTGGCCGAGGGCCCGGGCGAGCACGACCGCCGAGGCCGCGGACCCGTGGATGCGGACCTTCGACACGCTGAGGGTGGGGTCGGTGACGCTCGCGAAGTACGTGCGCATCGCTTGCTCGCAATCGAGCCCGGCGACGGTGAGCCGCTGGACGAGCGTGGGCGCCAGCACCTGGTGGCAGAGCGTCGCGGCGTCGCGGTTGGCGACGGCGTGGGCGAACTGCTGCAGCTTGGCCTGCACCTGCTGGTTTGCGCTCGCGCCGCACCCCGCCAGCGCACATGCCGCGCCGAGAAGGGCGAGCCCGTAAGCGTGGCGCATGGCGGCAAGAGTAACCTGTAGCGGGTGAGTTCAGAGCCGCTTCGCGACGGGCACGGCCGGCTGATCGGCGACCTGCGGGTCTCGGTCACAGACCGCTGCAATTTTCGCTGCCAGTACTGCATGCCGGCGGAGGGCCTGCCGTGGCTCGAGCGCGCCGAGATCCTGACATTCGAGGAGATCGCACGCCTGGTGACGCTGTTCGCGGACATGGGCGTCGGCGAGGTGCGGCTGACGGGCGGAGAACCGCTCGTGCGGCGGGACTTTCCGGTGCTGGCCGGCATGCTGTCGGAGATCGAGGCCGTCCGCGAGATCTCGGTGACCACCAACGGCTTCCTGCTGCCCCGGGATGCCGAGCGCCTGGTGGCGGCCGGGATCGACCGCTTCAACGTCTCGGTGGATTCGCTCCAGCGTGACCGCTTCTACCAGCTGACCCGCCGCGACGCGCTTGACCAGGTCCTGCACGGGCTGGAGGTTCTGGCCTCCTTCCCGGAGGCGCACCCCATCAAGGTCAACGCGGTCGCGATGCGCGGCTTCACCGAGGAAGAGGTGCTGCCGTTCGCCGAGCTGGCGCGGCACACGCCGTACCAGGTCCGCTTCATCGAGTTCATGCCGCTCGACGCCGACCGGGCGTGGACCCGCAGCCAGGTGCTGACCGGCGCTGAGATCCGGGAGGCGATCGAGGCCGTGCACCCGCTGGAGCCGGAGCCCCGCGAACCGAGCGCGACGGCCCGCGTCTACCGCTTCGCCGACGGCCAGGGCCGGATCGGCTTCATCAACCCGGTCTCCGAGCCGTTCTGCGCCGACTGCAACCGCGTCCGCCTGACGGCGGACGGGCGGCTGCGCACCTGCCTGTTCTCGCTCAACGAGACCGACCTGCGCCGCCCTCTGCGCGAGGGCGCCTCGGACGCCGAGGTCCAGCGCATCATCCGCGACGCCGTCTGGCGCAAGGAGCTCAAGCACCACGTCGGCGAGCCGGGCTTCATCCAGCCGGCGCGCAGCATGTCCGCCATCGGCGGGTAGCGCCTGCGCCCCTCATCGCGCCCGGCGCGCCGACTTCTGGCCACGAACGGGCGCCGCGGGGTTCGACCCCCTCCTCGGGTCCCCAGGAGCGTGCACCCTGCGCCAAATCACGGCGGCCACGTTCGATTTGGCGCATCTCCGGGGCTGGGCATGCACCTGGTGCCAAATCATCTGGGTCGCTCATGATTTGGCGCGGGGTGCACGCTGGGTTCCGGAGCAACGGTGCTGGATTCCGGAGCAACGGCGCATGATCCGGAGCAACGGCCCATCCAGCCGGCCACCCCTCCTCGTTGCGCCGTTTCCGCGTCACGGTCACGCCGGCATCGCAAACGTGAACATCCGCTCGGCGTCGATCCGGGCATACACGGGCGTGGGCGGAGGCGAATCCAGGAAGTCGCTCTCCCACTCCGGCCCGTACCGGGGCACGTAGATATCGAGCAGCGCCCGTCTGAACCCGGCATGCTCCGGCGCACGGATGTCGATCGGCACGGCCGTGCCGTGGACCGTCACCGCCAGGTCCTCGCCGGGGAGGTGGGTGGCGCTGACGCGCGGGCGCCGGCGGATGTGACGAAACCTGATCGAATCCGGCGACGAGCCGAAGTGAAAGGCGCCCCGGAAGAAGATCCCGTCGACGGGTCGGACGATCGGCGCACCGTCGGCGGTGACGGTGGCGAGCGCGAGCAGGCACATCCCCTGTAGGCGCGCCGCCACCTGCTCGGCCGTGAGGCGACGCTCCGGATCGTGGATCCGGAGCAGGTGGTCGCCCGCCCGGGCGTAGCTGCGGTCGATCACGTCCTGCAGTGATGCCAGGTCCGCCGGCGACTCGTGCATCGCATACAGCAAACCAGCCGCCCCGGACGTCCCCGGTTAACAACATCGCAAGCTTTCCGGAGCATCATCTGACGGCGCGGATGCTTGTGCTGCTCGTCTTTGCGCTGATCGCCGGGGCTGGAACCGCCATCACCCCGTGTGTGCTCCCGGTGCTCCCCGCGCTCCTGTCGGCGAGCGCCGCCGGCGGCCGGCGCCGGCCGCTCGGGATCGTCCTCGGCCTCGCGGTGACGTTCACGATCGCGATCGTCGCCCTGGCTCAGCTCGTCCAGGGCGTCGGCCTGGCCGCCGGGGCAGCCCGGACGCTGGCGATCGTCGTGCTGGTGGTCTTCGGCGCGGTCCTCCTGGTCCCGGACCTGGCCGCCCGGCTGCAGGCGCCCCTGTCGCGGCTCGGGAGGTTTGGCCCCCGCACCCGGGGCACCGGCTTCTGGTCCGGGTTGGGCGTCGGCGCGGCGCTGGGGTTCGTGTGCGCGCCGTGCGCGGGCCCCATCCTGGCGGCCGTCACGTCGGTGAGCGCCTCGAGCGGCCCGACGGCGCGCGTGGTGGTCGTGGCACTCGCGTATGCCGCGGGGCTGAGCGCGGTGATGCTCGTCTACGCCCTCGGAGGTCGAGCCGTGCTCGACCATGTGCGCCGCCGGGCCCGCGGCCACGTCGTCGAGCGCACGCTCGGCGCCGTCCTGCTGGCCACCGGGGTGGTCATGGCCGCCAATCTCGATGTCCGGTTCGAGGAGGCGCTGGCCCGGGACGCGAGCCTGCCCGCGATCCTCGTCGACCCCACGCGCTCGCTGGAGAACTCCGGCGCCGTGCAGAGCCGCCTGGCGTCGCTGCGGTCGGCGTCGCGCTTCGCGCTGCGGCAGAGCACCCGGGCCTCCCTGAGCCCCGTGGCGCAGCGGGTCGGCGTCGCCATTCCGGGCGTCAAGACGCCGCCGCTGCCAGACCTCGGCGCCGCGCCGGCCTTCGCGGGCACCGAGCGCTGGTTCAACACCGCCGGCGGCCGGCCGCTGACCCTCGCCGGCATGCGCGGGCAGGTCGTGCTCGTCGACTTCTGGACCTACACGTGCATCAACTGCATCCGTACCCTGCCGTTCCTCAAGGGCCTGTACGCCACCTACCACCGCTACGGGCTGGACATGGTCGGCGTCGAGACGCCGGAGTTCACGTTCGAGCAGGTCGCGGCGAACGTCGCGCAGGCGATCGGCTCCGACGGCATCCGCTATCCGGTCGTCCAGGACAACCGCTACGGGACCTGGAACGCCTACCAGAACGAATATTGGCCGGCCGAATACCTCATCGATGCCACGGGCCACGTGCGCCACGCGCAGTTCGGTGAGGGCGCGTACAGGCAGGACGAGGCGGCCGTTCGGGAACTGCTCTACGAGGCCGGCGCCCGGAACCTTCCGCCGCCCATGGCGGCGCGCGCCGTCAGGCCCTCCGCCAACCTCCAGACCCGGGAGACCTACCTGGATCCGGTGCGCGCCCAGGGCGAGCACCTGGCCCAGCCGCTGACCCCCGGCGTCCACGTCTACGCCGGGGTGCTCAACCCGGTCCTCAACGAGTTCGGCCTGCACGGGACCTGGCGGGTCGGCTCGGAGTCGGTCACCGCCCTTGCCCGGGGCACCTCGATCACCGGACGCTTTCAGGCGGCGCACGTCTACCTGGTGATGACCTCGGCCGGCAGCGTGCCGCGCACGGCCCGCCTGCTCATCGACGGCCACCCCCCCACCGGCGCCGAGGCGGGAGCCGACGTCCGCGGCGGCCGGGTCACGGTCGGCGCGGAGCGGCTGTACTCGCTGGTCTCGCTCCCGGCGGACGAGCAGCGGACGCTGACAATCGAGATCCCGCCGGGGATCAGCGCCTACGACTTCACGTTCGGCTAGGACCGGCGGGGGCCGGATCCTCAGGCGAGCCGACGTTGGAAGCGAACGTCGGCGGGGAGCTGCAGCCGGGCGCCGGCATGGGCTCCGGAAAAGTCCCGCGAGGCGCGTCCTATTATCCAGGCGATGGAGGGCTCAACGGAGGTCCGCAGTTGGTTGCGCTGCTATCGCTGCTGGTCTCAGAACCTTGAAGTCCAGGTCCACTATGAGGGCATCCACCGCATCGACCCGGAAACCGGCGAGCGCGGGGAGGTTGTGGACGAGATGCAGGAGGCCGTCGTTCAATGCCTGGAGTGCATGCATGATCAGCCCCACCTCGGCTTCCACAACGGCCGGGTCGAGCCGATCGAAGACCGCTGGGAGCGGATGATCGCCGGGACGCCCTGGGTGGCCTCGTGCACGGTCACCGTCGACGCCGATGACGTCGAGACGTGCTCTGGCCCGGAGGCCGGCGACGCGCTTTCCTACGCCGCCTTCGGAGATCACGGGACGCGGGAGTTCTTCACCCACGTGCGCTTCCACAAGCATGACGAGGACCGCATCGTCGTCCACCTGCTCGTCGAGCTGTACTCCCGCTCCGCCGAGGAGGCCACCGAGGTCCTCGAGGAGGCCGCCCGCGGCAAGCTGGCGATCACCTCGCTCGCCGAGGAGTCCCGGCCGCCGGCCTCCACCGGCGACGACCAGCACTGACCGCCTACCCGCCGGCCGCCGCCCCCACCCCCGCCTTCCCGGCCACCGGGGCCGCCACCCGCCCCCGCGCCCGGCGCCGCTGCCACGTCCACGCCTCGCCGATGATCAGCGCCAGCGCCACCGGCACCGTCGCCGGCAGCTCGTGCACAACGAAGAACAGCAGGTCGAAGGCGCCGGCGAGCACGAGCGTGAGAAGCGCCATCGGCCCCTGACGCCGGCACTCGCGGGCCAGGACGGCCCCCAGGAGCCCGGCGACGAACAGGTCGCCGTATCCCAGCGAGACGCTGCCGAAGAGCTCCGATTGCAGCTGCGGCAGGCCGCTGCCCGGCAGGGGGGCGGCGGCGATGAGGGTGTTGTTGGGTGCCTGCAACAGATCGGTCACCACCAGCCAGACGTCGGCGACCGACATGGCGATGACCCCCAGCTTCAGCCACCGCGGCGGTGTGACGGCACCCAGCAGGACCCCGAGCGTCACGCAGCTCAGCGCCGACAGCAGCGCCGCCGCCCCCTCGCCCCACAGGGTCGTCCGGCTCGCCCAGGCGAGCGCGAACAGGGGAATGGCGAGGAGCGCCAGCCACGGCCGCGACCTGCGCATGGCCCACCCCAACGCCGCGGCGGCGAGCAGGGGAATGGCGATCAGCGCCAGCCACGTCAGGCCGGTCGCCGTGGCCGATACGTAGCGGATGGCGAAGATGACGCCGACGATGGAGCCGATGGGGATCAGCCCCCAGGCGGGGCCGGACAGGCGCTGGATCCGCCGCACCTCCGGCGGCCGGCGCGGCGCGGCGACCACGGCCGCCTGCAGGACGAGCACAGCCGCATCCGACGGTATGAACCCCAGCGCCATCACCCCTCAGGGTACGCAGCGCGAACCCGGGCGGCCTAAGGGTTTGCGAAGACGAGCTCTAGCTCTTCAGGCGCTGCTCGAGCTCATCGAGCTGGGCGTGCAGCTGGCTCGGAAGCTTCTCGCCGAACTCGGCGTAGTGCTGCTTGATCTGCGGCAGCTGCGCCAGCCAGCCCTCGGTGTCGACCTCCAGCAGCCGGGCCATCGTCTCCTCGCTGATGTCCAGGCCGTCGGTGTCGATCCCCCCCTCGCCGAGCGGCGGAACCAGGCCGATCGCGGTCTCCTGGGCTTTGGCGTCGCCGGTCACGCGCCGGAAGATCCAGGCCAGCACCCGGGAGTTCTCGCCGAAGCCGGGCCACATGAACTTGCCGTCATCGTCCTTGCGAAACCAGTTGACGTAGAACACCTTCGGCATCTGCGCGGGTGGGTCCGTTTTCCGGGCCACCCCCAGCCAGTGGGCGAAGTAATCGCCCATGTGGTAGCCGCAGAACGGCAGCATCGCCATGGGATCGAAGCGCAGCTTGCCCACCTGGCCGGCCTGGGCCACGGTCGTCTCCGAGGACATGATCGATCCCAGGAACGTCCCGTGCTCCCAATCGCGGGCCTCGTGCACCAGCGGCACGATCGTGGCGCGGCGCCCGCCGACCAGGATCGCGGAGATCGGCACGCCCGCCGGGTCCTCCCATTCCGGCGCCATCGACGGGCACTGGGCGCAGAGGACGGTGAACCGGGCGTTGGGGTGGGCGGCCGGGGTGTCGGACTCCGGCGTCCAGTCGTTCCCGCGCCAGTCGATCGCGTGAGCGGGCGGCTCGCCGTTCATGCCCTCCCACCAGATGTCGCCGTCATCGGTCTTGGCGCAGTTGGTGAAGACGGCGTTGCGGCTGACCATGTCGATCGCGTTCGGGTTGGTGCGGGCGCTGGTCCCCGGGGCCACGCCGAAGAAGCCGGCCTCCGGGTTGACCGCGTACAGCCGGCCATCGTCGCCGAACTTCATCCACGCGATGTCGTCGCCGATCGTCTCGACCTTCCAGTCAGGCAGGGTGGGGATCACCATCGCCAGGTTCGTCTTGCCGCAGGCGCTGGGGAACGCGCCCGCGATGTACTTGACCTCCCCCCCGGGCGAGGTCACCTTGAGGATGAGCATGTGCTCGGCCAGCCAGCCCTCGTCACGGGCCATGACCGAGGCGATCCGCAGGGCGAAACACTTCTTGCCGAGGAGGGCGTTGCCGCCGTAGCCGGAGCCAAACGACCAGATCTCCCGGGTCTCCGGATAGTGGACGATGTACTTGTTGTCGCCGTTGCACGGCCACGGCACGTCCCGCGCGCTCTCGGTCAGGGGCGCGCCGACCGAGTGGACGCACGGGACGTAGTCGCCGTCCGTACCGAGCACGTCGAGGGCCGGCTGACCCATCCGGGTCATGATCCGCATTGACGCCGCGACGTACGCCGAGTCGGTGAGCTGCACACCGATGTAGGAGATGGGTGAGCCGAGCGGACCCATCGAGAACGGAACGACGTACATCGTGCGCCCGCGCATCGAGCCCTTGAAGAGGTCCCCGAGCAGCTCCCGCATCTCCGCGGGATCTCGCCAGTTGTTGTTGGGGCCGGCGTCCTCCTCGCGCTCGGAGCAGATGAACGTCCGGTCCTCGACCCGCGCCACGTCGGCCGGATCCGACAGGGCCAGGTACGAATTGGGGCGCTTGGCGTCGGACAGCCGCTCGAATGTCCCGGCGTCGATGAGGACCTGAGCCAGCCTGTCGAACTCCTCCGCCGACCCATCACACCAATGGATGTCGTCTGGCTGCGTCAGCGCCGCGACTTCCTCAACCCACGCCTGCAGACCGGCGTGATCGGTGGTGGCTTGACGCTCAGGTGCGGTATGGGCCATGGGCTGCGGCACTCCTTGACGAAGGTCGGTGGCTGACGAAGCCTACCCGGCGGCGACACAAAGTGCTCACAAAGTCCGCCGGTACGGTTTGACAGTCTTATGGGGCGACCGCGTGACATTCGTCACATTCGCCGTCCCGGGTGTCAGGGCTACGCCGGTTGCCTGCGGGGCACCAGGACCAGGCGCTTGAACTCGGCCACGAGGACGCCGTCCTGGTTGAAAACCCGGGTGTGCACCCGGACGGTGCCACGGTCCGGCTTGGACTTCGATTCCTTGACATCCAGGATCTCGGACTCGGCGAACAACGTGTCGCCGTGGAAGACGGGGGCCGGGTGGCGCAGCTCCTCGGTGGCCAGGTTGGCGATCGCCTTGCCGCTCACGTCCGAGACGCTCATCCCCAGCGCCAGCGAGTAGACGAGCGGGCCGACGACGACGTTGCGGCCCTGCTGGGACTCCTTGGCGTAGACGTCGTTGATGTGAAGCGGGTGGTGGTTCATCGTGATCAGGCAGAACAGGTGGTCGTCGGCCTCGGTCACCGTCTTGGCCGGCCAGTGCTTGTATACGGCACCGACCTCGAACTCCTCAAGGTAGCGGCCATACGGGTGAGCACCGCTGGCCTCGCGTGCCGCCTGGTCGGTTTCGACCGCCGGCTGGGCGTCAACTTCAGGCATCTAAGACTCCTCGGTGGTTCGCAACATGCACTCCGGCAGCATGTCATCAGGGCGCTACCGATAGCTTCTAGCCCGCAAGCGACCAGGAGACCTGCCGTGCGAAACCCACGTGATTTCGGAAAACCGCTGGCCATCGGAGCCCCGGACCCCGTCCGGGAGATCCCGTTCAAGCCGTCGCGGATGATCCACTTCCTCGACTTCTCGAACGAGAAGATGGTCGCCAAGGTCCCGGACATCGCGCCGACCGTCGACATCCTGCTCGGCAACCTCGAGGATGCCGTGCCCGTTGACCGTAAGGAGGCGGCGCGCGCCGGTCTCGTGCGCGTCGGCACGCAGATGGAGCTCGGCGACACACAGTTGTGGACGCGGGTCAACAGCCTGGAGTCGCCGTGGATCCTCGACGACCTGACCACCCTCGTGTCCGAGATCGGCGACAAGCTCTCGGTGATCATGCTCCCCAAGGTCGAGGGGCCGTGGGACATCCATTACATCGATCGGCTCCTGGCCCAGCTCGAGGCCAAGGCCGGGCTCGCTCGCCCCATCCTCGTCCACGCCCTGCTGGAGACCGGCCTGGGGATGATCAACGTCGAGGAGATCGCCGCCGCCAGCCCGCGGATGCAGGGGATGAGCTTCGGCCCCGCCGACCTGGCGGCCAGCCGCCGGATGAAGACCACCCGCGTCGGCGGCGGCCATCCCGGCTACCGCTCGATCGAGGACCCGGATCCGAGCAACCCGGAGGCGCCCCGTCCGAGCGCCCAACAGGACCCCTGGCACTACTCCATCGCCCGCATGGTCGACGCGTGCACGTCCGCCGGCATCCTCCCCTTCTACGGCCCCTTCGGCGACATCAAGGACGTCGTCGGCTGCGAGACGCAGTTCCGGGCGGCGTTCCTGCTCGGCTGCGTCGGCGCCTGGTCCCTGCACCCGGTGCAGATCGGCATCGCCAGGAAGGTGTTCAGTCCGGATCCCGAGGAGGTGCTGTTCGCCAAGCGGGTCCTCGAGGCGATCCCGGACGGGCGCGGCGTGCACATGATCGACGGCAAGATGCAGGACGACGCCACCTGGAAGCAGTGCAAGGTGATGGTCGAGCTCGCCGAGATGCTCGCCGACAAGGACCCGGAGCTGGCCGAGGCCTACGGCTTCGCCGGCGCGGCGGCGTAGTCTCCGCGCATGCGCATCTCAGCCAAAGCCGACTATGCCGTCCGGGCGGTGGTCGAACTGGCCGCAGCCGACGGCGATCGTCCGGTCAAGGCCGAGCGGATCGCGACGGCGCAGAGCATCCCGCTCAACTTCCTGGAGAACATCCTCGGCGAGCTGCGCCACGCCGGGATCGTCCGCAGCCACCGGGGTGCCGACGGGGGCTTTCGCCTGGCCCGGCCGGCCACCGAGGTCACCGTCGCCGACGTCATCCGGGCCGTCGAGGGTCCGCTGGCGAGCGTTCGCGGAGGACCGCCGGAGGACGCCGAGTACGCCGGAGCGGCCACCGCACTTCCCCGGGTATGGATCGCCGTCCGGGCCAACCTGCGCCGGGTGGTGGAGCAGGTCACGATCGCCGACGTCGCCAATTCCAAGCTCCCCAAGTCCGTCGAGAAGCTGACCGAGGATCCCGGCGCCTGGGTTACGCGGTAGCCGTGCGATCGGCCAGAGGCCGATCAGACGTCGGCGCCGGCGCCCTGACGTAGATGATGTCCCCGCGGCCGAGCTCCAGCTCGTCGGCCTGGGCGCGGGTCAGCTGCGCGCGTGCCACCGATCCGTCCGGCAGCTCGACCTCGACCCGCACCTCGAAGCCGAGGTGCACGACCCGTTTGACCATGGCCTCGAGGCGGTGCTCGCCGGGTTCCAGCGCGATCGTGACGTCGTGAGGACGGACGAGGCGGCCGTCGATCCGGCTGACCGGGCCCACGAAACCCATCACGAACTCGGTCGCCGGCCGGTCGTAGATCTCCCGCGGCCCCCCCACCTGCTCGATCGCGCCGGACTTCATGACCGCGATCCGATCGGAGATCTCCATCGCCTCCTCCTGATCATGGGTCACGAGCACGGTCGTGACGTGCTGCTCGTCATGCAGCCGTCGCAGCCACGTCCGCAGCTCGGCGCGGACCGTGGCGTCGAGCGCCCCGAACGGCTCGTCGAGCAGGAGCACACTCGGCTGGACGGCCAGCGCGCGAGCCAGGGCCATGCGCTGGCGCTGGCCGCCGCTCAGCTGCGACGGCCGCTGCTCTGACCACTTCGTCAGGCCGACGAGCGCCAGCAGCTCGTCGACACGCTCGCGGACCTCGGCCCGGGGGCGCTTGCGGATCTTCAGGCCGAACGCGACGTTCTCCCGGACGCTCATGTGCGTGAACGCGGCGTAGTGCTGGAAGACGAAGCCGATCCCGCGCTTCTGCGGGATGACGTGGCTGACATCGGCGCCGTCGATCAGGATCGCCCCCGTATCCGGCGTCTCCAGCCCGGCGATGATCCGCAGCAGCGTCGACTTGCCGGACCCGCTGGGCCCCAGCAGCGAGGTCAGCGATCCCTGCGGCACCTCGAGCGAGACGTCGCTGAGTGCGGTGAAGTCTCCGAAGTGCTTGGCGACGCCGTGGATGTCGATCCTCATTTCTCTTCGTGCCTCCCAGGGGCAAGCAGGGTCATGGCCAACAGGACGACGAGCGAGATGACCGCCAGTTCGGTGGCGGCGGCGTAGGCGCCGGTGATGGAGCCGGCGCCGATCTGCGAGTCGCGTTGATAGACGAGCAGGGGCAGCGTCAGCGTCTGTCCCGCCACCAGGGACGAGACGAGCAGGACGGCGCCGATCTCCCCCAGGGCCCGGGCGGTGGAGAGCACGATGCCGTAGGCGACACCCCAGCGGATCGACGGCAGCGTGATCCGCCAGAAGGTCTGCCAGGCCGAGGCGCCGAGGGTGGCGGCCGCCTGCTCCTGCTCATCGCCGATCTCGGCGAGCACCGGAGCCACCTCGCGCACGACGAACGGCAGCGACACGAAGATCGTCGCCAGCACCATGCCCGCCGGAGCGAAGATGATCTGGATGCCGTGGCTCGCAAACCAGGTGCCGAACCAGCCGTGGATCCCGTAGACCAGGGTGAGAGCAAGCCCCACGATCACCGGCGAGACGAGGAACGGCAGGTCGATGAGCGCGTCGAGCACCGCCGCCGCGCGGCCGCGACCGCGGACGAGGGCCAGCGCGCAGACGATGCCGAAGATGGTGTTGAGCGGCACGGCGATGACCGCCATCAGCAGCGACAGCAAGAGCGCGCTGACCGCCGCGGGGGTCGTCATCCACGACCAGGCGACGCCGAAGCCGTGCTCGAACGTCTTGGCGAACACGACCCCCACCGGGAGCAGCAGCAACAGCAGCAGGTACCCGAACGCGACGGCGCGCAACGAGAGACGACCCCACCCACCCCGGCGGCTAATGAGCAACCCGGCCTCCCAGCCGTCGCAACAGGACGAGGACGATCAGCGACAGGACGATGAGCACCAGCGACAGCGAGGCCGCCGCCCGGGGGGCGTCTGATTCCACATCGGTGATGATCACGAAGCTGGCGATCTGCACCTTGCCGATGATCAGCACCAGGGAGCCGATCTCCCCCACCGAGCGGGCGAACGCCAGCGCGCATCCGGAGATGATGGCCGGGCGCAGCGCCGGCAGGATCACGCGGCGGAAGATCGTCCCGTTGCCGGCCCCCAGGGAGGCGGCGGCCTCCTCGGCCTCCCGGTCGAGCTCGAGGAGAACGGGCTGGACGGAGCGGACGACGAACGGCAGCGTCACGAACAGCAGCGCGACCAGGACGATCGCCCGGGTGTAGGCGAGGTGGATGCCGAACGGGCTGCCCGGACCGTAGAGCGCCAGCAGCGTGAGGCCGGCGACGACCGTCGGCAGCGCGAACGGAAGATCGATCAGGGCATTGAGGATCCGCTTGCCGGGGAACTGGTCGCGAACCAGCACCCAGGCGATGACCGTCCCCATGACGGCGCCGATGGCCGCCACCAGCAGGGAGGCGACGAGGGTGATGGCGAGGGCGTCGAGGGCCACCGGGTTGGTCACCGACGCCCAGAAGCTCGACGGGCTCTGGGCCACCGCCTTGACCGTCACGGCGGCCAGCGGGATCAGGACGATGACGCTCAGGTACAGCGTGGCCAGCCCCAGGCCGAGCCCGCCCCGGAGCGCGCGGACACGATTCCCGGCCCGCCCGCGCACGGCGGGGCCGAGACGACCCGCCCGCCCCGCCGTGTATGCGCTAGCTGGAGGCAGTGGGCACCCCCGCGGCCTGCTCGATTTTGGTGATCGAACCTGTCGACGGCGCGAAGAACTCGTTCTTGACCTTCGTCCAGCCGCCGAGGAAGTCGATCGTGAACAGCTGCGCCGGCGTGGGGAACTTGGAGGCGAACTGCTTGGCCACCGACGCCAGCACGGGGCGGTAGCCCTGCTGCGCCCAGATCGTCTGCCCGGCGGGCGACCACTGATAGGCGAGGAAGGCCCTGGCCTGACTCTGGTGCGCGCTCTTGGCAGTGACCGCGATCGGCGTCTGGATCAGCAGCGTCTGCTTGGGGTAGACGATCTGGACGCTGTCGCCGGCCTTCTCGGCGGAGAGCGCGTCCGACTCGTAGTCGAGCAGGACGTCCCCCTTGCCCGCGGCGAACGTCTGCAGCGCCGCGCTGGCGCTCGAGTCCTGGACGGCGACGTTCTTGGTCAGCAGCGTGCGAACGTACGCGAGCGCCTGCGACGGGCTCTTGCCCTCCTTGAGCTCGGCGCCGTAGCCGGCCAGGATGTTCCACCGGGCGCTCCCGGAGGTCGACGGATTGGGGGTTATCACGCTGACGCCCGGCCTGGTCAGGTCATCCCAGCCGGTGATGTGCTTCGGATTGCCCTTGCGCACGACGAACACGACGACCGAATCGCTGGAGAAGCCCTTGTCGGGATTGGCGTTCCAGTCGGACGCGACGAGCTTGTCCTTGACCAGCCGCGTCATGTCCGGCGTCGTCGAGAACGCGACCACGTCGGCCGGCTGACCGGCGTCGACGGCGCGGCTCTGTGAACCGGAGGCGCCGAAGGACTCGGTGAAGCCGACCCCCTTGCCGCTGGACGACGTGGCGAAGGCGGTCGTCAGGGCGTCGTAGGCCTTCTTGGGCGTCGAGTAGCCGACGAGCGCGAGCTGCGTCGTCGAACCTCCGCCTCCGGAGGCGGCGGCGTTCGAGCTCGAGCTCGAGCTGCTGGTCACGTCCGAGCTGCCGCCGCAGGCGGCCAGCGCCAGGGCGGCGGCGCCGGCACCGAGCCCGGCGATGGCGCGTATCCGCCACGGGTGGGTTCCTCTTCTCATCGTCGTCCCCTCAGCACTAAATCCTACATTTTCGATTGGAATTACCAGACAGCTGCGGAAGCATAGCGAACTAAATGGACGCGTTTGGTGGTGATTGAGCGGGTCGGTCATCGAACGACGACTACACCGTCTGACGTCGCACCGCCTGGTGACGAAAAGATCGGTAGGCTCCCCCGCCCTCATGCGTTTCTTTGAGTACGAGTCGCGCGCGATCGTGGCCAAGGCCGGGATCCCGGTCACCAAGCACGGGTACGCGACAACCGCAGACGAGGCCCGCACAGTCGCCGAGCAGATCGCCGGTCCCGTCGTCATCAAGTCCCAGGTCCTGACCGGGGGCCGGATGAAGGCCGGAGGCGTCCAGTTCGCAGACACCCCGGAGGAGGCGGCACGCCAGGCCGAGCACGTGCTCGGGCTTGAGATCAACGGCCACATGCCCCGCGGTGTGCTGGTCGATTCCCGCGCGTCGGTCAAGCACGAGTACTACGCCGGCATCGTCTGGGACGGCATCCGCAAGCGCCCGGTGATGCTGTTCTCCGACATGGGCGGGATCGACATCGAGCAGGTCGCCGAGGAGCACCCGGACCACGTCGCCCGCGGCCACTTCTCGACGCTGCGGCCGTTCTCCGACTGGCAGGCCAAGCAGGTGATCGCCTCGATCGGCGTCACCGGTTCGGCGCTCAACCGCCTGATCCCCATCCTGGCGCGGCTGGCCCGGCTGTTTCTCCAGGACGACATGACGCTGGCGGAGATCAACCCGCTGGGCGAGCTCGAGGATGGCTCCTTCGTCGCGCTGGACGCACACATGGACATGGAGAACGAGGCCCGGCCGCGTCAGAAGGCGCTGCTGCGCGAGCTGGGCGTCGGAGACGAGGAGACGCGCCAAGCCCGCGAGGCGACGCCGTTCGAGCTCGCCGGCGAGGAGGTCGACGCTCAGGACCACCGCGGCGTGGCCGGCAACGTCACCGAGTTCGACGGCAACCTGGGGCTGGTGATCGGCGCCGGCGGCGGCTCGCTGACGCTGTTCGACGCCGTCCGCGCTCACGGCGGAGACCCGGCCAACTACTGCGAGATCGGCGGCAACCCGTCGGTCGCCAAGGCGTGCGGCCTGGCCAAGCTGGTGCTCTCCAAGCCCGGTGTCGACAAGATCGCGGTGATGATGTCGATCGTCTCCAACACCCGGGTGGACATCGTCGCCCGCGGGGTGATCAAGGCCTGCCTGGAGCTCGGCCATGACCCGGCCGAGAAGATCGCCATCTTCCGCATCCCGGGCGCCTGGGAGGAGGAGGGGTTCAAGATCCTCGAGCGCTACGGCGTGCCCTACGCCGACCGCTCGGTCTCGCTCAACGAGGCGGCGCGGCGGGCTGTGGAGCGCATTCAAGGAGCGACCGTATGAGCATCCTCGTTGACGCCGACACCACGTTCATCGTCCAGGGGATCACCGGCCGCGAGGCGGTCAACCTCACGCGCGAGTGCCTGGACTACGGAGCCGGGGCCAAGATCGTCGGCGGCGTCACCCCCGGCCGGCTCGGTCGCGACGTCCACGGCGTGCCCGTGTTCGACACCGTCGCCCAGGCGGTCGAGCACCACGGCTCGGCAATCGACGGATCGGTCGTAACCGTTCCCCCGGCCTTCACGAAAGACGCGGTCCTGGAGGCGCTGGAGAACGGCGTCAAGCTCGTCGTCATCGTCACCGAGCGCATTCCGCGCGGCGACGTGGCGCAGATGGTCGAGCTCGCCAACGAGCGCGACGCCCGGATCATCGGACCAAATTGCCTGGGGATCATCGTCCCGGACGTCGTCAAGATGGGCGGCATCGGCGGCCCGGCCAAGGACGCCGCCAAGTCCTACCACCGCGGCCCGGTCGGCGTCATCTCCCGGTCCGGCGGGATGACGACCGAGATGTCGTCGACGCTCTCCGCCGCCGGACTCGGCGTCTCCACCGCCGTCTCGATCGGCGGCGACGCGATCATCGGCTCCAGCTACGCCGAGCTGATGCCCCTGTTCGAGGCTGACGCGGACACGCGGGCGATCGTCATCTACACCGAGCCCGGCGGCCGGATGGAGGCCGAGCTGGCGGCGTGGGTGACCGAGCACAACTCCCGCCTGCCGATCGTCGCGTTCATGGCCGGCCGGTTCATGGACGACATGCCCGGCATGAGCTTCGGCCACGCCGGCACGATCGTCGAGGGCAAGGAGGACACGGCCACGGAGAAGATCGCCCGCCTGGCCGCCGCCGGCATCACCGTGGCCGAGCGGATCGAGGACATCCCGGATCTCGTCAAGGAGAAGCTCTGACCGTGCCCGGCACCTTCATCGACGTCGAGGTCGACGCCGGCGCCCGCGCCGACCCGGAGCTGGCCCGCAAGCTGTCCGAGGTCTGCCCGGTCGACATCTTCCACGCCGGCCACACCGGCGTCGAGCTCGTCGAGGGCAACCTCGACGAGTGCGTGCTCTGCGAGCTGTGCATCAACGCCGCGCCCCCCGGGGCCATCCGCGTGATCAAGCTCTACTCCGGCGAGACGCTCCCCGCCGGGGCGTAGCGCCGCGAACTGGGTGCCGCGGGGCGCTCAGACGCCGGGGAA
>DASZMK010000126.1:0-9013 GCA_035551855.1 Solirubrobacteraceae bacterium | reverse complement strand
CGGATTGATCCCGGAGTTCATCGGCCGCCTGCCGGTCATGTCGGCCATCCATCAGCTCGCCCGCGACGAGCTGATGCAGATCCTCACCGAGCCGCGCAACGCCCTGGTCAAGCAGTTCCAGCGCTTCTTCCAGTTCGACGGGATCGAGCTCGTCTTCGCCGACGAGGCCCTGTCCTCGGTCGCCGACAAGGCGCTCGAGCGCGAGACCGGCGCCCGCGGCCTGCGCTCGATCATCGAGGAGGTCCTCCTCGAGGTCCAGTTCGAGCTTCCCTCCCGCCGCGACGTGCGCAAATGCGTCGTCACCCGGGAGACGATCGACAAGGGCGTCTCGCCGACACTGGTCACGGTCGCGGCCCCGGACGAGGACGAGGCTGCCGCTTAGCTCGCCAGAGGCTCGCTAAGCGGGACGAGAATTCGCTGGGGCGAATTCTCGGGGCCCGCTGACTCCCGTCGTCCGCTCCTACACTCACCGACGTGCCCGATCTCGAGTCGACGACCCGCTATGACCCCACCGAGGTGGAGCCTCGGATCGTGGAGAAGTGGCTGCAATCCGGGCTCTTTCATCCTGACGCGGAGGGGACACCGGAGCAGACCTACTCGATCGCGATCCCGCCGCCGAACGTCACCGGGGTGCTCCACATGGGGCACGCGCTCAACAACACCATTCAGGATTGCCTGGTCCGCTACCACCGCATGCTGGGGCAGCGGACCAAGTGGATCGTCGGCACCGATCACGCCGGCATCGCCACCCAGGCCCAGGTCGAGCGAGCGCTCGCCGCGGAGGGGACGAGCCGGCAGGAGCTCGGCCGCGAGCGCTTCGTCGAGCGGGTGTGGGAGTGGCGGGCCCGGTACGGCGGGACGATCATTGAGCAGCTCAAGCGCCTCGGCGCCTCGGCCGACTACGACTCGGAGCGATTCACCCTGGATGACGAGTACGCCCAGGCCGTGCTCAAGGTCTTCGTCTCGCTGTACGAGAAGGGCTACATCTACCGCGACCGGTACATGGTCAACTGGGATCCCGGCACCGGCTCGGCGATCTCCGACCTCGAGGTCGAGCAGCGCGAGGTCCGCGACACGCTCTACTACATCGACTATCCGCTGGCCTCCGGATCCGGCGCCATCACGGTCGCGACGGTGCGGCCGGAGACGATGCTCGCCGACTCGGCGATCGCCGTCCACCCGGACGACGACCGCTACCGCCGCCTGATCGGCGAGAAGGCGATCCTGCCGCTCGTCGGTCGCAAGCTGAAGATCATCGCCGACGAGTACGTCAAGCCGGAGTTCGGCACCGGCGCGCTGAAGATCACGCCGGCGCACGACCCCAACGACTTCGAGATCGGTCGGCGGCACGGCCTGGCCCAGCCGTCGGTCATCGGCGAGGACGGCCGGATCACGGACGAGGCGCCGGAGCGCTTCCGCGCCCTGACGATCGCGGAGGCCCAGCGCGCGGTGGTCGCCGAGCTCAAGGAGCAGGGGCTGCTCGCGCGGACCGAGCCGCACGAGCACACCGTCCCGTTCTCGCATCGCTCGGGACAGCGGATCGAGCCGCTGATCTCACTGCAGTGGTTCATGGCGATGGACGAGCTGGCCAGGCCGGCGATCGAGGCGGTCACCAGCGGCCGCGTTCGCTTTCACCCGGAGAATCAGGCCAAGGTCTACCTGGACTGGATGGAGAACATCCGGCCGTGGTGCATCTCCCGCCAGCTGTGGTGGGGACATCAGATTCCCGTCTGGTACCGCGATCTGGAGACCTATGTGGGCATGGAGCCGCCGCGCGGCGAGGGCTGGCAGCGCGACCCTGACGTGCTCGACACGTGGTTCTCGAGCGCTCTGTGGCCGTTCGCGACGCTCGGCTGGCCGCGTGACACGCCGGATCTGCGCGCGTTCTACCCCACCGACGCCCTGGTCACGGCGCGGGACATCATCTTCCTGTGGGTGGCGCGGATGATCATGATGGGGCTCGAGTTCACCGGGACCGAGCCGTTCTCCGACGTCCACATCACGCCGATCATCCAGGCTCCTGACGGCCGGCGGATGTCGAAGTCGCTCGGGACCGGCATCGATCCGCTGGACCTGATTGAGGGCGGCTCGCGCCCGCCGGTGTATGGGAAATCGTCTGGCGGCGATTCCGGCGAATCGCCCGGCGGCGATCCCGGCGAGTTTCCGGCCTACGGCGCCGATGCGGTCCGCTGGGGCCTTCTGGCCATGTCCTCCGGACAGGACGTGAGCTTCAGCGAGGACAAGGTCGCCCAGGGCCAGCAGCTGACGAACAAGTTGTGGAACGCGGCCCGCCTGATCCTGCTCGGTGTGGGGCGCGACGTGCGGGCGGCCGCCACGCCGAACGCCGTCGAGGACCGGTGGATCCTCTCGCGCCTGGCGCGGGCCCGTGCCGAGCTGGCGGCACGGATTGACGCGTTCGACTTCTCCCACGCCGCGCTGGGGGTCTACGACTTCATCTACGGGGAGCTGTGCGACTGGTACCTGGAGCTCGTCAAGCCGCGTCTGCGAGCCGGCGAGCCGGAGCTGGCCGCCACGCTGCTGTACGTGCTGACCGAGACGGTGGCCCTGGCGCATCCTCTCATTCCGTTCGAGACCGAGGAGATCTACTCCCACATCCCGGGCACGGAGGGCCTGCTGGCCGGCCGGGTGAACGACCTGGCCGCGGCGGTGGAGGCCGATGCGGCCGCCGAGGCCGAGGTCCAGCGGGCGATCGAGGCCGTGCAGGCGCTGCGCAGCTGGCGCAACATGGCCGAGGTCAGGCCCGGGGCGACCGTTGCCGCCCGGCTGGATGCTCCCGGTTACGACGCCACGCTCGAGCACATCGCCCGCCTGGGGAGGCTGAGCCTCAACGGCACAGCCGAGGGCGAGCCGGTGGCCACGATCCCCATCCCCGGCGGCTCCGTGCAGATCCTCCCCAGCGCCGAGCTGGACCTCGGCGGGGCGCAGAGCCGGCTGGAGCAACGGCGAAACAAGCTGCGGGACGAGATCGGCCGTGCCGAGGGCAAGCTGGCCAACAGCGGGTTCGTGGCCAAGGCCCCGGCCCAGGTGGTGCAGGCCGAGCGCGACAAGCTGGAGCGGCTCCGCGCCGAACTGGCCGCCCTGTAGCCATGACGCCAGACGAGGCCGAGCGCTACCTGCTGTCCCTGGAGCTGTTCGGGATGCGCTTCGGCCTGGACCGGATGCGCCGGCTGATGACGGCGCTCGGCCACCCGGAGCGCAGCTTCAAGTCGATCCACGTCGTCGGCACGAACGGAAAGTCGTCGACGACGCGCATGATCGCCGCGATCCTGGCCCACCACGGGTCCCGCACGGGCGCGTATCTGTCGCCCCATCTCGTGTCCTTCGGCGAGCGGATCAGAGTGGACAACGCGGATCTCGACCCGGCGGACTTCGCCGCCGCCGTCGGCCGGGCGGCTCACGCGGCCGCGCTCGTCGACCGGTCGCTGGAGCCCGGCGACCGCGTGACTCAGTTCGAGGCGCTGACCGCGGCGGCGTACTCGGAGCTGGCGCGACGGAACGTCGAGGTGGCCGTGATCGAGGCCGGCCTCGGCGGGCGCTACGACGCCACGAACGTAATCCCGTCCTCGGTTCAGGTGCTCACCAGCGTCGGCCTGGAGCACACCCGGTGGCTCGGCCCAACGCTGCCCGACATCGCCGGCGAGAAGCTCGACGTGGTGCAGCCGGGGGCGACGCTCGTGCTCGGCGCCGGCCTCGACCCGGAGGTGGTCGCGGTCGCCGAACGCGTCAGTGCCGAGCGCGGTGCGCGGCTGGTGCATGCCGGCATCGATCCCGGCGTGGCCGTCGGGGCCGCCGGAGCCTTTCAACGGCGCAATTTCGCTCTCGCCCGGGCCGCGGCCGAGGCATTTCTCGGTGATCTCGACCCACATGTCGTGGCCGCGGCGGCGGCTGAGGTGCGCATTCCGGGCCGGCTGCAGCAGGTCGGCTCCGACCCTCTGACCCTGCTCGACGGCGCCCACAACCCCGATGGCATACGCGCGCTCGCCGAGTCGCTGCCGGAGCTCGTCGCCGGTCATGACCGCGTGGTGGCGACGGTGGCCATCCTGGACGACAAGGATGCCGCCGGGATGCTCGCCGGCCTGTGGGCCGGGGTCAAATTCCATGCGCTGGTCTTCACGAGCAGTCACAATCCGCGGACGTTGCCTCCGCCCACTCTGCAATCGCTCACCCGCCAGCTTCACGGTCCCCCGTCCGAGGTCGTTCCGGATCCGCGCAGCGCCCTGGCCCGCGCCCGGGAGCTCGCCGGCCCCCACGGCGTCGTGATCGCCACGGGATCGCTCTACCTCATCGCCGATCTGCTGGCCGGCGGTCCTCGCGAGCACGCGTCGAGCCTGTGATCCTGCGGCAGGCGCCCGTCACGCTCCCATCGCACCCCGTGAACAACGACGACGATCAGCCGAGCTTCCTGACGATGATCGGCCTCGTGGCGCTGATCGTGGCGGTCGTGATCCTGGTGTTTTTCGCCATTGGTTATCTGTTCGGACGGACCTTCCTGTAGACAGATCGGCAACGACACAAGAGGATCCGGGTAGTTGACGGCGTATTGATATTCGCCGCACAAAGTCGGCGCCCACTACACTCGCCCCCTCAAATGGTGCCCTACGCAATTTTCGGCATACACAACAGCGCGCTGAACCTCGCCGTGGAGCTGGTGATCCTGTTCCTCGTCGTGATCTGGTTTGCGCTGATCTACTGGACCTACGCGGATGCCCGCCGGCGCATCGCCGATCCGCTGCTGATCGGCTGCGCCACACTGGCCTCGGCCTTCCCGTTCGTGGGGACGATCGTCTACATGATCGTCCGCCCGCCTGAGTACCTCGACGACGTGCGCGAGCGCGAGCTCGAAATGCAGGCGGCCGAGGCGCGGCTGGCGGAGCTGGGCTATCACCTGTGCCCGCACTGCGACTACGAGGTCGAGAAGGACTTTCTGCGCTGCCCCAACTGCATGCGCAAGCTCAAGGACCCGTGCCATTCATGCGGGCGCCCGCTGGACCCCACGTGGAAGGTCTGCCCCTTCTGCGAGGCCGAGATCGGGACTCCCGCTCCCACGCCTCGCCGGGCCCGCCGGCGCGCGGAGAGCTCGGAGCAGCCTGTTCCCGAGCGTCCGACGACGTACTGACCCCTCTGAAGGAGACTCACCGACGTGGAGCGCACGCTCATCCTTGTCAAGCCTGACGCCTTTGCCCGCAACCTGACCGGGGAGATCATCGCCTGCTTCGAGCGCAAGGGACTGCGTCTCGTCGCGCTCCAGCTGATGACGATGAGCCGCGATCTCGCCGCCCGTCACTACGCCGAGCATGAGGGCAAGCCCTTCTACGAGGAGCTCGTGAGCTTCATCACCTCGGGGCCGCTGGTCGCCATGGTGCTGGCGGGCGAGTCGGCCATCGTCGCCGCGCGACAGGTCATCGGTGCCACCAATCCGCTCCAGGCCAGCCCGGGTTCGATCCGCGGCGACTATGCGATCGCCGTCGGTCAGAACATGGTTCACGGCTCCGACGCGCCGGAGTCGGCGGCGCGCGAGGTCGGCCTGTTCTTCCCGGACTTGGCGTAAGCCGGCTGGGTGGTGCCGCCGGCGCGACTGATCCTGGCGTCGGCCTCGCCGCAACGACGCGCCATCCTGGAGCAGATAGGGATCCCGTTCGAGGTTCGGGTCTCCGGAGCGGAGGAGCTCGAGGAGGGGCCCGCCGCCGAGGTCGCGCTGGAGAACGCGTATCGTAAGGCCACGGCCGTCGCCCGGGCCGCCGACGGGCCGCCGCTGCCGGTTCTGGGGGTGGACACCGTCGTCAGCCTCGGCGTGCGGAACCTCGGCAAGCCCTGCGACTCCGACGAGGCCCGCGAGATGCTGTCCGCGCTCGCCGGCCGGGGACATGTCGTCGTCAGCGGTCTCTGCCTGATCGAGGGCGGGCGCGTGCGCACGTCGGCGTCGCAGACGGTCGTCGAGTTTCGCGCGCTGGAGGCCGCGGCGATCAACTCCTATGTCGAGACGGGCGAGTGGCGGGGCCGCGCCGGCGCGTACGCGATCCAGGGTCGCGGGGCGATCCTCGTCAGCCGGGTGGAGGGTGACTATCTCGGCGTCGTCGGCCTCCCGGTGGCCACGCTGCTGGACTTGGCGCCGGGCTTGATCGCCGACTGAGGCGAATGGTACGCTCGCGCCGCCTTTCGTCGCCGAGTGCATGCTGGAGGAAATGTGTCTGACGCGAGCGCAGCCCCCACCCCGTCCGCGGCCGCCGCGGGCACGACCCCCAAGCTGTTCATCCGCCAATCCTCCGGGCTGGTGCGCAACGTCAGCGTCACCAACGCGCTGTTCTTCAACGTGGCGGCGTTCGTCGGCGTCGGCCTGACGCTGTATCCCATCTTCTACTCGCTGGCGCTGGTGCCGATGTGGAAGGTCGGTCCGTTCTCCGCCTACGGCTGGGCGGCGATCATCGCCGGGCTGTTCTGCATCCTTCTCGCGCTCATCTTCGCCTCGTTGACGTCGGTGATGCCGCGGTCCGGCGGCGATTACGTGTTCAGCAGCCGTATCCTTCATCCGTTCCTGGGCTGGCTGGAGTCCTGGACGCTGGTGATCGCGTCGGTGCTGATCATCGCGTTCGAGGTTCCGCTGGTCCTGCGCAACCTCCAGATCACGGCGCGCATCATCGGCATCGGCGCCGGCGGCTCGTTCTTCACCGGTGCCAACTCCTGGTTCACCGACGCCACCGGCTCGATCACCGGAACCCCCGGATTCATCGCCTCGCTCGTCGTGCTGCTCGGTATCGGCGTGATCTGCGTCCTGCCGACCCGGACCTTCCACCGGGTCGTCACGGCCCTGGCGGGGTTCGGCGTCGTCTGCTTCGTGTTGATGTTCATCTTCGGCCTGCTCGCCACGCACCGGGGCAGCTTCGTCGCCAACCTGCCGCACTACACCGGCGGGGTCAGCGCCGCGAAGATCGCCGCCTCCGGCAACGCGGCCGGAGTGCTCGGCGCGCCCAGCCAGGGATTCCTGGCGCGGATCTTCTCGACCAGCGTGTTCCCGCTCGTCCTCTCGATCCTGCTCTTCCAGTTCATCGGGTTCCAGTACTCGGCCTACATTGCCGGCGAGGTCCGCGGCAATGTGCGCCGGGGCGTGCTGGTCGCGCTGATCGGAGCGCTGCTGATCGGCGTGCTCGCCAACTCGGTATACGTCGACGTGATCTCCAGCCACTTCGGGTTCGGCACGAACGTCGCCTGGGGCGCCAGTTACTGGGGCTTCCCGCACGCCCTGACGCCGCTCCCGCTCGGTCAGCCGAACGCGATGCCGCTGCTCGCGGTGGTCGCCAACAAGAGCCTGTGGCCCCTGTGGGCCCTGATCAGCCTGGGGGGGACGGTGTTCCCGTTCCTGCTGTGCCCGGTCTACATCAACTTCATCAGCCGCATGCAGCTCGCCTGGAGTCTGGATCGCCAGATGCCGGAGTGGTTCGGGAACGTCAGCGAGCGCCTGCGCGCGCCGCTCAACGCCATCCTGGCGACGCTCGCGCTCACCGCGCTGTTCCTCTTCTTCCAGAGCTACAAGGCGCTGCCGACGTTCCTGGCGACGACCGGACACAAGCTGAACCTCGCCGGGACCGCCTGGTTCTCGATCACGATGGCGCTCCTCACGTGGACCCTCCCGGGAGTCAACGCGATGGTCGTCCGCTGGCGGAGGCCGGACCTGGTCCGCAACGCCCCCTTCCGCGGCGCGCTTCCCTGGATCGGCCTGACGTGGTTGGTGTTCCCGCTCTGGATCTACATCTTCGCCGTGGTCAAGCCGATCGTGAACGCGCTGGGGACCGGCGGCACGCTGACCTATCTGGAGTCCAACGGGATCATCGACGCCGGCGTGTTTTACCTGATCGGGATCGTCATCTTCTTCGTCATGCGCTACCGGGCTCACGCCGCGGGCGTCGACGAGAAGATGCTGTTCACCGAGCTGCCGCCGGACTGATGGACGCGCGAGTGGGGGAGGGCCGGCCATAGCCACCCGGCTGTACATCGCCTCGGATCTGCACGCCGCCGAGAAAGCCTGGCGCAAGTTCGTCAACGCCATCAGCCTCAACGTCTACAAGGCCGATGTCGCCCTGCTGGCCGGGGATCTGACGGGCAAGGCGATCGTGCCGATCATCAAGGACAACGGCCGGTATGAGACCGATCTGTTCGGCGTCCATCGCACGGCTCGCACTCCGGAGGAGCTGACCCAGCTGGAACGGGACATCGCCGACGTCGGCTACTACTCGTTCGTGACCGACGCCGGCGAGGCGGAGCGGCTGGCCGGCGACGAGCCGGGGCGCGACGCGCTGCTGCACCGCCTGATGAACGAGCGCGTCGAGGCGTGGCTCGCGCTCGGCACCGAGCGCCTGGCCGACAGCTCCGTACCGCTGTATCTGATCCCCGGCAACGACGACGACTTCGCCATCGACGACGTCCTGAACGCCCCGGGCTGGCGGCCGGTCAACGCCGACGGACGGGTCGTCGATCTCCCCGGCGACCTCCAGCTGCTCGCCTGCGGCTGGTCCAACCACACGCCCTGGCAGACCCCGCGCGAGGAGTCCGAGGACGAGCTGTACGCCCGTCTCGACGCGCTGGCGCGGCAGGTGCGCGACCCCCGCCGGGCTGTGTTCATGATCCACGTCCCGCCCCACGACTCCGGGCTCGACACCGCGCCCCTCCTCGACGAGAACCTGCGCCCCACGGTCTCGGCCGGCGATGTTCTGCGCGGACCGGTGGGATCGACCGCGGTGCGCCGCATCATCGAGGACTACCAGCCCGTGCTCGCCATCCACGGTCACATCCATGAGTCCGGCGGCGAGCGCAAGATCGGCAAGACCCTCTGCATCAACCCGGGCAGCGAGGCCAACCACGGGATCCTGCGCGGGTACCTGATCGACATCGGCCGCAAGGGGGTCGAGCTGTCGCAGCGGGTCGAGGGCTAGGCGAATCGCCCTCTGGGCGATTCGCTTCCGGGATTGCCTGGATGGCAATCCCGCATCGCCCTGCGGGC
>DASZMK010000125.1:0-42293 GCA_035551855.1 Solirubrobacteraceae bacterium | reverse complement strand
CGCCCTGGCGCCGATCTCCGCGGCGACGATCTCCAGCTGCTCGCGGTCGCGATCCGACACGACCACCCGGGCGCCCTCCGCCGCGAACCTGGTCGCGCACGCGCGGCCGATGCCGCTGCCGGCCCCGGTGACCACGACGTGCTTGCCCGCGAGCTCCACTCGGCGTAAGCCTACGCGCTGCCGAGCGTGACGCCGGCGGCGACGATGAGCACGCCGCCGAGCGCGACCTGCAGCAGGCTGGTGCGCAGCGAGACCGACAGAAAGCGCTTGCGGATCAGCGAGATCGTGATCAGCTCGATCGCGACAACCACGCCCGCCACAACCAGTGCCGAGTGAACGGAGGAGATCAGGAACGGAAGCGAGTGGAAGACGCCGCCGACGGTGGTCATCGCGCCCGTCACCACCCCGCGCACCACCGCCGAGCCCCGCCCGGTCTCCTGGCCGGTATCCGAGAGCGCCTCCGAGAAGCCCATGCTGATCCCGGCCCCCAGAGCGGTCGCCAGCCCGACGAACAGCGCGGCATGCGACCCGGACAGCAGAGCGGCGGCGAAGATCGGCGCGAGCGTCGAGAGGGTGCCGTCGATGAGGCCAACGAGCCCCGGCTGGATATACCGGAGCACGAACATCCGCTCATCGATCTTCCTCAGCTCGCTGAAGGCCTCAACCATGGCATCCATAATAACAACTGTGTTAGAATTAGGGCTCCCTTAGACGAAGCCATGACTGCGATCGACGACCAGCATCCGCCCCCGGCGCACCCGACCGACACAGACGGTCTCGTTCGCCTGCTCCACGAGCGCGGGCAGCGCGCGACCCCCCAGCGGTTGGTGATCCTGCGAGAGCTTCAGCGGCGAGGCCGTCACGCAACCGCCGACGAGGTCCGCCGGTGGATCCGCAGCGAGCTTCCCGGGACCTCGACCCCGACGGTCTACGCGACGCTCGAGTTGCTGGTGGAGCTCGGCCTGGCGCGCCGCGTCGACGCCGGATCCGGCGCGATCCTCTACGACCCACGCATCCAGCCCCACCAGCACGCCGTGTGCCGGCGGTGCGGCCGGATCGACGACGTCGACGGCGAGGTGGACCTCAGCCGGGTGCTCCGGCGCGCCGCCGAAACCGGTTTCGCGCCGGAGGCGGTCGAGGTCGTGATCTCCGGGCTCTGCGCCGCCTGCGCGGCGAGCTAGAGGCGCTCAACCCGGCTAGCGCCGGCCGTACACGAGGCGTCGCGGCAGATGTACCGGGGACAGGCGGGTGACCGCGTCCCCGAGCAGCGCCCGGGCCTCGAGCTTGTCCAGCAGCCGCTCCAGCTCGCGTCGCTCCGCAGCGGTCAGCCGGCTGCGCCGCCCACGGCCGGCGCGGACGAGCCCGACGAGCCGGTGGCGTTCCGCCGGCGTCAAGCGCATCAGGTGATTGCGTGCGAGCAGCGCCACCTCGGCGGTCGAGATCAGCATGACGACCGGGATGCGCCGGAGCCCCGGGACCCGTCTCGTGGCCGAGCCCAGCGCCGTCGTCACCGATTTGGAGGCCATGCCCGGAGTCTAGGACGAGGTCGGCGGGGCGGCGGCCGCCTCCACGATGGCTGCGACGAGGCGCTGATCCTGTCCCTCCTCCGGGTGCCAGAGGACGCCGACGACGAACCGGCGCTCCACCATCTCGACCGCCTCGACCGCCCCGTCCGGCGCCCAGGCGCTCACCACCAGGCCGGCGCCGACGTCGGCGATCCCCTGGTGGTGACCGGAATGAACCACGGCGTGCTCACCCAGCACATCGCCGAGCCGGCTGCCGGGCGCGATGGTCACCGGGTGGGTGTCGAAATGACCGGGCGCGGTGGCGTGGCCGTCGTGGCCGACGACCGCGGGCAGATGCTGGATGAGCGACCCTCCGAGCGCGACGTTGAGGACCTGCATCCCCCGGCAGATCCCCAGGACCGGCAGGTCCCGGGCCACGGCGGCAAGCATCAGCTCCAGCTCCGGGGTGTCGCGCTCCGGGGCCAGGTGCACCGTCTCCGCCGCCGGCTCCTGCTCATACAGGGACGGGTCGAGGTCCGGTCCGCCGGAGAAGATCAGGCCATCGGCGATCGCCAGTATCTCCTCGCTGCCCTCCGAGGGCGGGAGCAGGATCGGCTGCGCGCCGGCCGCCGACAGCGCCGAAACGTAACCCAGGGGAACGAGGGCCGCCGGCAGGGCCCAGGGCCCCCACCGGGCAGGTGCCACGTAGGTCGTGATCCCGATGACCGGCCGCCGCCGGCCGCGAGCCGCCGCCGGCACCGGGCCTCAGCGCCTGAGAATGCGCACGCGGGCCTGGCGGCCCGGCTTGAGGCCGAGCTTGACGACCGCCTCTCCGACCGCCACCTCCTCGAGCCAGACCTGCTCGTTGTCGTTGAGCGCGGCCAGTGCGCCCACCTGCTGCATCACGCGCGCCAGACGGGCCACCTCCTGACAGCTGCCCTCCAGCGGTTCGATCCCCCGCTCGGTGACGAACGTGATCGCAATGCCGTCAGCCGTTTGGTGAGCATCCAGCAGTTCCAGGCTCATCTCGCCTCCACCTCCAAGACCTCCTGTCCGGGAGAACCATGCTTTCGAATCGGCTCGAACATTAGTCCCTTTTCGCGCGGGTCTCTACAGCCGGCGCGTGCGACGATGATCGCGATGCCGCGCATTGCAACGATCGGTGTGTACGAGTTCGGAGCCGCGCGCTTCGTCGAGACGCTTGACGACGCGAACGTCACGCAGGTGATCGACATCCGCCAGCGCCGGGGCGTTCGAGGCCCCCGGTACGCATGGGCGAATGCGCAGCGGTTGCAGGCCCTTCTCGCCGACGCCCACATCGGGTACGAGTACCACCCGGAGCTGGCCCCGGACACCGAGCTGCGCCACCTGCAGTATCGAGCCGACGATCGCGAACGCGTGGGCAAGCGCTCCCGTGTCCGGCTCGATCCGGAGTACGCCCGTCAATACACGGAGGAGATCCTCGACCTGGTCCCGCTGGAGCCGCTCGTCCGCCGGCTGCCGGTCCACGGGATCGGTGCGCTGATGTGCGTCGAGGCCACCGCCGAGGCCTGCCACCGCTCGCTCGTCGCGCGGCGGCTGTCCGAGCGATTCGGCCTTGAGATCGTGAACCTCGAGCCGGCCTGAGCATCGGAACCGGACCGATCGCGGGCGCCCCGCGGCTTCCACAGACGGGAGTGCGCGATAAGCATCGCGCACCGCCGATTTCCGCCGGTGTTACCCGGCCCGTCCGGATTCGGTCTGGCTCGCCCCCGTCGGCGTTGGGCGCCCGGCCGCGACAAGCTCGGGACCACCGACCGGCGGTGTGTCGATCACGCGTGCGCTGCGTCCGTGCGTGAGGAAGCTGAACGACCATCGGATCATGACCACGATGCGGTTCTGGAAGCCGATCAGGTACCACAGGTGGATCACCAGCCACACGATCCACGCCGGAAGTCCGCTCAGCCGGATCAGATGCAGATCGGCCACCGCGCGCGCCCGGCCAATCGTGGCCACGTTGCCCTTGTCGCGGTAGCGAAATGGGGGCGTTGCGTGGTTGCCGAGGCGGTCGCGCACCAGCTGAGCGGCATAGCGCCCCTGCTGGATCGCGACGGGCGCCACCCCCGGCAGCGTGATCGGCTTTCCCGTCTCATCTCGGACCCGGACCATGTCGCCGAGCACGATGATCTCCGGATGGCCGGGAAGTGTGAGGTCGCTCTCGACCGTGATCCGGCCTGCCGCGTCCAGCCCGGCGCCTGACTGCTCGGAGAGCCGGGCAGCGAGGCCGGACGCTGTGACGCCCGCAGCCCAGATGACGGTCCTGGTCTGGAGGCGGGTCACCGCCCCCGCCGGATCGGACATCGTCACCGAATGGTCGTCGACACCGATCACCGTCTGCTCGGTCATCGTCGTCACGCCGATCCGTCGCAGGTCGCGCTCGGCCTTCGCCGAGAGGCTCGGCGGGAACGTCTGCAGCACCCGGTCGACGGTGTCCACGAGCACGACCGACGCCTGGCCTGGATCGATCACCCGGAACTCGTTCCGGAGCGTGCCACGAGCGAGCTCGGCGATCTGTCCCGCCATCTCCACACCCGTCGGTCCGGCACCAACCACGATGAACGTCATCAGCGCGTCACGTTCTCGCGGGTCCGGGCACATCTCAGCCTCTTCAAACGTCCGCAGGATGTGCGAGCGCACCGCGAGGGCGCTTTCCAGTGTCTTGACCTCAGCCGCGAACTCCCGCCAATCGTCGTGGCCAAAATAGGAATAGCTCGAGCCCGCGGCGACGATCAGGGTGTCATACGGAAGCGACGCCGGAGCCGAGCTGAGGCCGGGTGTCGGACTCAGATGAACCTCGCGCGACTCAAGGCTGAAGCCATCAACCTCAGCGAGGACGACCTCGACGTTCGGCGCGGACCTGAACATCGCCCGTAGCGGGTAGGCGACGTCGGCCGGGGACAGAGCGCCGGTGGCCACCTGATAGGTGAGGGGCTGGAAAAGGTGGAAGTTGCGCCGATCGACGAGCGTGACCTCCACACCGCTTCGCCGCAGCCCCAGTGCGGCCTGCAGCCCACCAAAGCCGCCGCCGACAACGACGACGCTCCCGGTCACGTGCCGGCCCGTGATCGCATTTGGCATCTCGTGAGCATCCTAAGTGGTTCGGTTCGTAAGTACGGCGACACCGAGAGGGTCACCGGTGGTGGCCGGGCAAGGACGCAGGAGCCGACGTGCAGCAGTGCGCCTACGACCCATCGATGAACTTCTAACTGATAGCGTCCACAGCCAAGCCGATGGCTATAACTGTGACGCAGCTCACCGCGTTTCTCGCGGTCCTCCGCGGCGGGTCGGTGACGGCCGCCGCCGATGAGCTCGTGGTCACCCAACCGTCGGTCTCCTCGGCCCTCGCCGCACTTGGGAGGGAGCTCGGGTGCGAGCTGTTTCAGCGGTCCGGCAGGGGCATCCGGGTCACCGACGCGGGCGCTGCCTTCGCCCCGTATGCAATGGACGTGATCGGCCTGCTCCAGACGGGCCGGCAGGCCGCTCGCGAGGCCGCCGCCGTTTCCGCGCGGAGGCTCAACCTCGCAGCCGTCACCACGGCCGCCGAGTCCTTCGTCCCGCCGCTGATGCGCGCGTTCTCCGACGAGCACCCGGGGATCGCGCTGACCCTCGCGGTCGGTAACCGCGAGTCGGTGCTCGAGGGGGTCCGGAATCACACCTTCGACGTCGCCATCCTGGGCAAGCCACCAGAGGATGAGCGCCTCGCCGCCCAGCCGCTGGCCGACAACGAGATCGCCTGCATCACCGCTGCCGACGACCCCGCCTGCGATCGCGCCCTCTCCTCGGCCGAGCTCGGCGGCCGCCTGTGGCTGTTGCGGGAGCCGGGGTCAGGCACACGCGTCCTCAACGAGCAGTTCCTCGCCGAGCGCGGGCTGCGCCCGGCGACCATGACGCTCGGCGCGAACGGCGCCATCAAGCAGGCAGCCCGCGCCGGCCTCGGCATCTCGTTGGTGTCGCGGGCGACGATCGCGGCCGACCTTGCCTCCGGCCGGCTCGGCGAGCTTCGTCTCACAGACGGTCCGCAACGGAGGTCCTGGTTCGTCCTGCGCTCCGCCGTCGGTCCGGTCAGACCCCCGGTCGAGACGTTCATCTCGTTCGTCCTCGACGCCGCCGACATCCTGGCGGGGCCGCCTGCGGCTTCGGTCTGAGGCGCCCTAACGGGGCGCGACGGCGGCGGCGGCGATCCCGGGCCGTTCTATGAATCGCCAGGCGCGGCTGCGAGCGGCGCCGGACTGTCCCCGAGGCTCGGGGTCACCCTGTCGACGCGCGTGTCGGTCGCCCCGACTGCGACCGCGGCCCGGGCCGTCACGAGCTGGTAGAGCAACAGCAACTGCGTGATCGCCAGTGACTCCGAGCGATGCAGCTCGGTTCCCACCGTGAACTCGCCGAGGCGATCGGTGCGCAGATGACTCGCGAAGTGCATCCGGTCCCAAATCGCCTCCTGGATCGACTCGCTGCGCCCGTGATCGATCGTCCCGGGAACCCACAACGAGGTCTCCGACGGACGCTCGTGGAGCCTGATCCCGTTGGCTCCGCCATCCACCAGTGGCGCCAGGTCAGGGTGAACCAACCCCGGTCGCATCGCCACCCGTGCGTCGAGATGCTCCTGATCGCCGCGATCACCCGGCATGAACGAGATCACGATGTCGGCGTAGCGCCGCTGCGGGCGGATGTATATCTCGGAGTCGGCCTCCCGGCGATCCAGCTCGTCGAGGACCTCGTCGGTCGTATAGCCACGCCGCGAGCAGTCACGCTGCACCTTCCACCGGCGCCGAAGGTCACCGGGCGGATCCAGGTAGACGCGCACGTCGTAGATCTCACGCATCGCCGCGCTGTGGAAGCCAAGCAGCCCCTCCACGATCGTGAACTGTGCGGGCTGGACGTATTCGCCCGGCAGGAACGCCCCGTCCCGGTGGCTGTAGACGGGCTTGAAGATCGGCTCGCCGAGTCGCAGGTGCTCCAGGTGGGCCTCGAGGATGTCCAGGTAGTTGCAGTCGGGGTGGAGCGGGCTCAGGTCCTGCTCGGCCCGCTGCTTGCGGTCATAACGGTGGTAGTGGTCGGTGGACACGTGGGTCGCCTGTGCCTCGCCGAGGATGCGGACGAGCCCGCGGGTGAGCGTCGTCTTGCCGGCGGCAGAGTCGCCGACGATGCCGAGGAGGATCGGTCTCGCCACAGCGTCCGAGTATCTCAGCCGACGAGACGCGCGTGTCCTCAAAAGTCCTCGATGCCCCAACGGTCCCAGCCTATGGACGCCGAGCGGCGTCGCCGCAGCACCCCCAGGGCCCGCCGAATCTTAGCCTACAGCCTATGAAAACACGGAGGATCAGTACTTGACGTTTATGGTTCCTCATCTACCGTCCTGGGGAGTTCGACCTCGGAAAGGCTCGTACAGACCATGACCCTCACCCCCTTTGGAACGACCGACAGCGCGACAGTGGCCTCTCCAGGCGCCAGAGTCCCGGAGAAGAAGGACCGATGGGCCTCAGGGGTGACGCCATACGCCGAGATGGGCTATTTCAACGCCGACTACGAGCCGAAGGACACCGACATCCTGTGCGCGTTCCGGATCTCTCCGCAGCCCGGAGTCGACGCGGTCGAGGCGGCGGCGGCAGTCGCCGGGGAGTCCTCGACGGCCACCTGGACGGTGGTGTGGACCGACCGCCTCACCGATCACGAGAGCTACCAGGCCAAGGCCTACGAGGTGACGGCGGTGCCCGGTCGCGAGGGCGAGTACATCGCGAAGATCGCCTACGACATCGACCTCTTCGAGGAAGGCTCGATCGCCAACCTCACCTCCTCCATCATCGGCAACGTCTTCGGCTTCAAGGCGCTGCGCGCACTGCGCCTGGAGGACATGCGGATCCCACCGCAGTACGTCAAGACCTTCCAGGGACCGCCGCACGGGATCGTGATGGAACGCGAGTACCTGGACAAGTTCGGCCGGCCGCTCCTGGGAGCGACGGTCAAGCCCAAGCTCGGCCTCTCCGCGAAGAACTACGGTCGCGTGGTCTTTGAGGCGCTGCGCGGCGGCCTGGACTTCACCAAGGATGACGAGAACATCAACTCGCAGCCGTTCATGCGCTGGCGCGACCGGTACCTGTACGCGATCGAGGGCGTCAACCGCGCCTCGGCCTCGACGGGCGAGGTCAAGGGTCACTACATGAACGTGACCGCCGCGACCATGGAGGACATGTACGAGCGGGCCGAGTTCGCCAAGGAACTGGGCAGTGTGATCATCATGATGGACCTCACCATCGGCTACACCGCGATGCAGTCGATGTCGAAGTGGGCGCGGCGCAACGGCATGATCCTCCACCTGCACCGCGCCGGCCACGGCACGTACACGCGCCAGAAGACCCACGGAGTGTCGTTCCGCGTGATCGCCAAATGGTGTCGTCTGCTCGGCGTCGATCACATCCACGCCGGCACGGTCGTCGGCAAGCTCGAGGGCGATCCGTCGATGGTCAAGGGCTACTACGACACGCTGCGCGAGAACTTCGTCCCGGAGAACCCTGAGAACGGGATCTACTTCGACCAGGATTGGGCGTGGCTGCCCGCGGTCATGCCGGTGGCGTCCGGCGGTATCCACGCCGGGCAGATGCACCAGTTGCTGCGCTACCTCGGCGAGGACGTGATCCTTCAGTTCGGCGGCGGGACGATCGGTCATCCCATGGGCATCGGCGCCGGCGCGACCGCCAACCGCGTCGCCGTGGAGGCGATGATCCAGGCGCGCAACGAGGGCCGGGACTACTTCCAGGAAGGCCCGGACATCCTGGAGAAGGCGGCCCGCGGCTGCCCGGAGCTGAACGCGGCACTGCAGGTCTGGAAGGACGTCACGTTCGACTTCCAGTCCACCGACACGCCGGACTACGTCGTCACGCCCACACTCGCCTGACGGCGGGCGCGAGCCGGACCGTAATCCCCCAGACGAACCAGGAGGACAGACGATGCGCGTAACCCAGGGGACGTTCTCGTACCTCGGCGACTTCACCGACGATCAGATCGCGGCGCAGATTCGCTATGCGCTCGACCACGGCTGGGCCATGTCGGTCGAGTACACCGACGATGCCCATCCTCGCAACTCATACTGGGAGATGTGGGGCATGCCCATGTTCGACCTGCCGGTCTCAGACGCCGAGGTGGTCCTGCGCGAGGTGCGCGCCTGCCGGGAGGCGCACCCGGAGCAGTATGTGAAGGTGGCCGCCTACGACCCCTCGCGGGGCCGGCAGACGACGGCGCTCAGCTTCCTCGTCCAGCGCCCCTCGCACGAGCCGGGATTCCGGCTGGACCGCACCGAGGCGCACGACCGCGTCATCCGCTACCGGATCCACCCGTACGCGGCCGACAAGCCGGGAGGCCGCCGGTACGAGCAGAACGGCTTGGCGCGATGACCACCGCCGAAGCCGTCGATCCGCGAAGCGCCGAGACCCCGGCGGCACTGCGCGCGGCCGAAATTGAGCACGTGCTCAATCAGCTCGACGAGGAGCTGGTCGCCCTCGCCCCGGTCAAGACGCGCATCCGGGAGATCGCTGCGCTGCTCGTCGTCGACCAGATGCGCCGGCAGGCCGGCCTGACGGCCGGGCGCCCCACCCTGCACATGTGCTTCACCGGCAACCCGGGCACCGGCAAGACGACGGTGGCCCTGCGCATGGCCGACATCCTGCACCGTCTCGGCTACATCGAGCGAAACCATGTCGTCGCCGTGACGCGGGACGACCTCGTGGGCCAGTACGTCGGCCACACGGCGCCGAAGACCAAGGAGGTCCTCAAGCGGGCGTACGGCGGCGTGCTGTTCATCGACGAGGCCTACTACCTGTACCGGCCTGAGAACGAGCGTGATTACGGCGTCGAGGCGGTCGAGATCCTGCTGCAGGTCATGGAGAACGAGCGGGAGAGGCTGGTGGTGATCCTGGCCGGCTACGAGGACCGGATGGACGAGTTCTTTCGCCTGAACCCGGGCATGTCGTCGCGGGTGGCTCACCACATCGACTTCCCGGACTACACGGTCGACGAGCTGATGGCGATCGCCCGCTTGATGCTGGACGCTCAGTCCTACGAGCTGGCACCGGAGGCACACGAGGCGTTCACCGGCTACCTCGAGCGGCGGATCCGCCGCCCCCGGTTCGCTCACGGTCGCAGCGTGCGCAACGCCATCGAGCGAGCCCGCCTGCGCCACGCGGACCGGGTGTACCGCAGCGCGCAGCGAGGCGAGGAGCCGTCGCTGCAGGAGCTGATGCGCATCGAGCCGCAGGACATCCTCAAGAGCAGCGTGTTCGAGGACGAGCTCGCCGACGAGCCGCGCGCCCCGGCGATGGCGGACGCGCGATCCTGATGAATCCCCGCCCGGTGATCCTCGGAGTCGTCGGTGACTCGGCCGCCGGCAAGACGACGATCACCCGTGGATTGGTGCGCGTCCTGGGCGAGGAGCACGTGGCCCACATCTGCACCGACGACTACCACCGCTACGACCGCAAGCAGCGTGCCGAGCTCGGCATCACGCCGCTGCACCCTGACTGCAACTACCTCGACATCGTCGCCCAGCATCTCGTCCATCTGCGGCGCGGCGAGGCGGTCCTCAAACCGGTCTACCACCACAACGACGGCAGCTTCGGACCGCCCGTGTACGTCCGGCCGGAACGCTTCACCGTGATCGAGGGCCTGCTCGGCTACCACCTCCCGGCCACCCGCGAGTTCTACGACGTGCGCGTGTACCTCAACCCGCCTGAGGACCTGCGGCGCCGGTGGAAGGTCCAGCGCGACTGCTCGCGCCGCGGATACACGACCGACCAGGTCCTGGCCGAGCTCGATCGGCGAGAGCCGGACTCCGAGGCGTTCATCCGACCGCAGCGGCGTTACGCCGACATGCTCGTCTCGTTCCTCCCGCCGGAGGACGCGGATGACGATCCGACGCGGCTGGACGCGGAGCTGACGCTGCGCGATGGGCTGCCCCATCCGGACCTGGCGCCGCTGGCGGCGGGCGAGGCCAACGGCCTGGAGTGGATCGACAAGGACGGCGAACGGCGGCTCCGGATCCCGGGACGCATGGATCCTGGACACGCCGAGGCGATCGAAGAGGCGATCTGGACCCGCATGCACTTCGCCACCCATCTCCGCGCCCGCCGTCTCGGCGAGTTCACGATCGGCACCGAGCTCTACCGGTCGGAATCGCTGGCCCTCGTCCAGCTGCTGATCCTCTATCACCTGGTGACGGCCAAGGCCGCGCTTGCGCTCGGCGGCAACGGCGTGCGGGTCGCCGACCGCGACCGGCTCCAGCCGCTGTCGAGCGAGGCCGGAGTCTCATAGCGCCCGCGGCGCCCGGTGGCCGCCCGCGCTCGGCCTCCGCGCCGGGACCAGAGGGCACGCCGGGGCAATGAGCGGGTGGGCGGCGCGGCGCCCCCGGATCCGGTGTGTGCCATGCGCCAAATCGCCGACCGCGGCATGCATCATGCGCCAAATCGCCGACCGCGGCATGCATCATGCGCCAAATCGCCGACCGGGCATGCATCATGCGCCAAATCACGAACGGGCCGGACGATTTGTCGCATTCTTGGTGCTCAGCCTGCGTTCTGCGCCAGATCTCCAGGGCGAATCCTGATCTGGCGCGTTGTGCATGGTCACCGGCGGTCCAGAGGCCCGCGCCGGCGGCCCAGACACCCGCGCCTGCGGCCCAGACACCCGCGCCTGCGGCCCAGAGGCCCGCGCCCGCGGTCCAGATACCCGCGCGGCGCCCCCCGCCCCACAGGCCCCCTTCCTCGCCCGTCGTTCGACGGCCGGGGCCGCGCCAGGGTGCTCACTCCCGCCCCAGCTCACGCAGGTTCGTCCGCGCGAGCTCGACGATCTCGTCGGCTCCGCCGGAGAGGATCGTCCGCGTCGCGTAGAGCGCGAAGCCCTGAGCCTGGGCCCGGGTGATCTTCGGCGGCATGGACAGCTCCTGGCGGGCGACGCGGACGTCGACGAGCGCGGGCCCGTCGTGGGCAAACGCCGCCTGAAGCGCTCCCTCCAGCTCGTCCGCCCGGTCCACCGTGGCTCCGAACAGCCCGGTCGCGCGCGCGATGCCGGAGAAGTCCGGATTGTCGAGCTGCGTCCCAAAGTTCACGATGCCCGCCGCCTTCATCTCCAGCTCGACGAACGAGAGCGCGCCGTTGCTGAACACCACCACCTTGACCGCAAGACGCATCTGGCGGAGCGTGATCAGCTCGCCGAGCAGCATGGCGAGCCCGCCGTCGCCGGACAGGCTGACGACCTGACGTCCGGGCTGGCACGCCTGCGCGCCGATGGCGTGCGGCAGCGCGTTGCTCATCGTCGCGTGGGTGAACGAGCCGAGCAGCCGCCTCCGGCCGTTCATGTGGAGGTAGCGAGCGGCCCAGACCGTGGGGCTTCCGACATCGGCGGTGAAGATGGCATCGTCGTCCGCCAGCCGGTTGATCGTCGACGCGACGAACTGCGGATGCAGTGGCGACCCCGTCCGCCCCTCGACGGCGAGGCGATCGAGACGACCGCGAGCCCGGCGGTAGTGCGCCGTCATCCGGTCGAGGTGGGCGGAGTCCGATTTCGCCGTCAACAGCGGAAGGAGGGAATCGATGGTGTCCTTCACCGTGCCCACCAGCGGGACGTCGACCGGCACGCGCCGGCCGATCTGGTCGCCGCGGACGTCGACCTGGATCACCGGCACGCCCTCCGGGTAGAACGGGCGGTACGGGAAGTCGGTGCCGAGCATCAGCAGCGCGTCACAGTGCTCCATCGCCCGGTAGCCGGAGCTGAAGCCGATCAACCCGGTCATGCCGACGTCATACGGATTGTCGTACTCGACGAACTCCTTGCCCCGCATCGCATGGACCACGGGGGCCTTGAGCGCGGTCGCGATCTCGATGAGCTGAGCGTGGGCGCCCGCGCAGCCGGCCCCGGCCAGGATCGTCACGCCGCTTGACCTGTTCAGGACCTCGGCCGCGGCCGCAAGCGCGCGGTCACTCGGCCGGATGACCGACTCCGTCCTGATGATCGGATGGACGGTCCATGCTGCCGGGCTGTCACTGAGGAACACCTCGCCGGGGATCACGACGACGGCCACGTCGTCATGCTCCAGCGCAGACCGCATGGCGATCTCCAAAACGCGCGGGAGCTGCTCCGGCACGCTCACGAGCTCGCTGTAGACGCTGCACTCCTGAAAGAGGTCCTGCGGGTGGGTCTCCTGGAAGTAGCCGCTGCCGATCTCGTCCCTGGGGATGTGGGCGGCGATGGCCAGCACCGGCACCCGGCTGCGGTGCGCGTCGAACAGCCCGTTGATCAGGTGGAGATTGCCGGGGCCGCAGCTCGCCGCGACAACAGCCAGCCGGCCGGTGACCGCCGCTTCGGCCGCAGCGGCGAACGCGGCGGCCTCTTCGTGGCGGACATGGGTCCATTGGATGTCCCCGTCACGGCGAATCGCATCGGTGAAGCCGTTGAGTGAGTCACCGGGGATGCCGTAGATACGACGGACTCCGGATGCCTTCACGGTGGCTAGCAGCTTGTCGGCGACGCTCGGCATGAATGGTCACTCCGCGCTCGGGGTCAGGTCGTACTCCGCATTGTGACCCTCCGTGGTGATCAGTACCGCCGCGCGTGTCTCGGTCATCCGGTCGGAGACCAGTCGATCGCTGACGGCGCCGGGACCGCGATGTCGTTGCAAACGCTACGGACCACCCGCCGCCATGTTCTCGGTTCTTGGGATTGATACAACGCCCGGTTCTACGTAACTTCGATTACGTCGAACGGCCGATGCGGACGGCGGGAGCCGTAGCCGCCTTGGTGAGCAGGAGGGAAGCAGGACCACAAGCCGGTTTTGCCGGATCCAGCGGAGGGAGTGGCGGTTTTAGCGAGCGCCGCCTGCGCTCGGTTGGCGCCTGCCCGCCGCCGCTCGATCTCCACAAGTGGAGGGAAGACGTATGTCACGACGAACGTGCGCGCGACGGACGGCCGATCTCGGCCGGTGGAGCATGGTGGTTGCGCTCGCAATTCTGGGCGCATCGGCACGCAGCGCCCTGGCACGACCAGGACCAGCGGTCTCTGCGCTCGCGCAGAACCACCCGTATCGGCACGGCGTCGTTCCGATGCGGGGCCACCTGCCGGCCGCCGCGCGCCGGCTGACCACGGGCGGCGATCTGCAGTACCACGGCGGGACCGCAGGCCAGGGTGTCGTCACGAGCACGCCGCGGGTGTACCTCGTGTTCTGGGGGGCACAGTGGGGACCCGCGAGCACGAGCTCCGCCGGTGATGTGACGCTCGCCGGTGACCCGGTGGGGATGGCCCCGGTCCTCCAGGAGTTCATGAAGGGCCTGGGCACGAACGGCGAGACCTGGTCCGGGGTGATGACGCAGTACTGCCAGGGCATCTCGATGGGCGCTCAGACGTGCGCAGCCGGCAGTGCTCACGTCGGCCATCCGGCCGGCGGGGTCCTCGCCGGAGTCTGGGTGGACGGCTCGTCGGCCGCGCCGGCGAATGCAAGCGGGCACCAGATCGGCCTCGAGGCGGTCAGCGCGGCCACGCATTTCGGCAACACCAGCCAAAGCGCGAACAGCAACGCTCAGTACGTCATCGTCTCCCCGACGGGGACACATCCGGATGGCTTCAACACAACGAGCGCCCAGTTCTGTGCCTGGCACGATTGGACGGGCGACAACACCCTGTCCGGAGGCTCGGTGGTCTCCCCGTACGGCCAGCTCGCGTTCACAAACCTGCCATATGTCACCGATGCCGGGACGTCATGCGGACAACGCCTGGTGAACGCAGGCGCGTCCGGCGCCCTCGACGGCATCACGATCGTCGAAGGGCACGAATACGCCGAGACGCTGACCGACCCATTTCCATCGAGTGGCTGGGTCGACAGCTCCGGCAACGAGGACGCCGACAAGTGTGCCTGGATCACCTCTGGGCCGGGCGCCGCGCAGGACCTCGCGTTGGGCACGGGCACGTTTGCCGTCCAGTCGACGTGGGCCAACGACGCCAACGGTGGCTCCGGGGGCTGCGAGACGAGCCATGCGATGGTCGGAAGCTAGAATCTCAGCAGCCCACGCCGGGACGTGTCATGCCGACCCCCAGGCAGGACAGGACGATCTGCGGTCCGCGACCCGGACGCACGGTGAACGAGTAGTACTTGCCAATCCAATGCTGCCGGATGATTCGCAGTGTGAACTGGGATCCCACCGCCAGGTGTCGCTTGTGAAATTGCGGCAGGAGATTGACTGAGGAGGCGCCGCCCGCCGGGATGGAAAGATGAGTGAACGGACACCCGGTGCCGCTGCAGGCGAGAACCAGCGTGCTTCCCTCCAGTACCTGGTTGGCCCGGAGTGTCGTCACCTGCGTGTAATGCGGATGGTATGAGAACTGCCACTGGAGCGTGGACCCGACGAAGCCCAGTACGAGCGGCGCCGAGGAGGGAGTGACGATCCGAACGGCCCGGGAAGCCGAATGCGAGGGGCCAAAGTTCGCGTCGCCGCTGTATCGCGCGGAGATCGTGTGGCGCCCAAATCCGCGGTACCTGACCCGGCAGGTTGCGGCCAGCCGGGTCACGGGGCGCCTCCGGCAGCCAGGGATGGGCCGACCGCGGTCGAGGAACTCCATCGCCCCGGCGGGGTCAAGTGGCCCGGAGTTGCTCACCGGGAGGACGACCGTGGCTGTGTAGATCGCCCTCCTGCCCCGCGACACCCGCTTGGTGACGGCCAGCGACGTGGAGGTGCGATCTCGGCCGATGTTGAGCGTGAGTTGGCTCGCCGAACCAGCGACGAGCACCCCATCCGCGGGCGTGTATACCGCGCTCAACCGCGCGACTCCCGCCGGGAAGGCGCTCTGGCAGAGGAGAGTGACGTTCTGACTCGTCGATTCGAACGCCTGCCTGCCGCAGGTGGCGATCGCCGTGCCACCGTTGAAGAACGTCACTGTCCCCGACGGGTCGACGTTTCCTGAGCTGGAGCCAATCGTCGCGACCATCGTGACGGTCTGATTCGTCAGCGGCCCACCCGGCGAGGCCACGAACGTGATCAGGCTGGTGGCGATGACCGGTCCCGTGTGGGCCGAAGCCGCCGGGCGCCCGCTGCCGCCCTTGTTGTTTGCCGTCTCCACGACGGCGAGCGTCTGCCCGACGTCGGCGGCCGATGCCGTGTAGCTCTGACCGGCGGCGCCGGGGATGGGAGCGCACCCGGAACTGGCGCAGCGTTCCCACTGATAGCTGTAGGAGGTGGGGTTGCCGCTCCAGGCGCCGTTCGCGGCCACCAGCGTCTGCCCCTGCTCAGGCTGCCCGGACACCCTCGGCGGCGAGGCATTGACCGGCACGGGCACGTTGCCCGCCGGTGTGGTGATCACGCCGGTCAGCGGCGATGGAGCCGAAGCGGTGCCGCTGGCATCGGTCGCCTTCTCGACCACGAGCAGCGTTGCGCCCACGTCGGCCGCGCCCAGCTTGTAGGTCTGGCCGATCGCCCCGGATATCGCCGCGCAGCTTGCCCCGGACGAGTTGCACCGATACCACTCGTCGGCGACCGATGTGGGAGTCGGAGACCACGTGCCGGAGCGCACGGTGAGCACGCTGCCCTGCTGGAGAGTTCCGGTGACGGATGGAGCGGCGACCGGCGTGGGGCCGGACCCGGCGACCACGATGGCGGTGGGCGCAGACGTCGCAGTCAGCGTCCCGTGCGCATCCTTGGCCGTCTCGACGGCCTGGATCGTGTGGCCCACGTCTGCCGCGACGAGAACATATGTCGCGGCGAACCCGGTCGCGGTGCAGCTCCCGCCGGGCACGCAGCGCTCCCACACGTCACTGACCGTCGGAGAGTTGGTCCACGTGCCCTGGTGCAGGGTGAGGGTCTGGCCCTGAACAGCGGACCCTGAGATCGTCGGCGGAGCCGCGTTGCCGGTCACCGTCGCGGTCGGCGCCGACGGAACCGAATTGGCGCCGTCGGTGGCGGACCCGGTCTCGAAGACCCTGATCGCACGACCGACGTCACTCGCTGTCACTGTGTACGTCGCCGCCGTGGCGCCGGGGATGTTGGTGCAGGTGGCGCCCGCGCACACCTGCCAGGTGTGGGTGACGCTGACTGGAGTCGCGTCGGTCCAGGTGCCGGGGGTCATGGCCAGCTGCTGCCCCTGCTCCGGAATTCCGGAGATGGCCGGCGCCGTCTTGTTGGCGGGCCCTGCCGCCTGCGCCACTCCGGGCGCCCATCCGGCCGTGAGGCCGCTCACCACCAGGCAGGCCAGAACGGCCGCCCGCCTCTGCATCCGCCTCATTTCCCGTCCCGTCCTTCGGTCCTTCGGCCCAATGCTGACGCATTGACGCAGCGAAATCACTCCAATGACGTACACGGTCGGCGGCGTCATTGCCGATGTGCGCCAAGCCGAGCCGCTGTTGCGGCCATAATCGGCACTCGATCACAGTTTGATCAAAAGGCGATAACCGGGGGGGCCACTTTGTTGCTACCAGATCAGGACTCCATGCCGTCGCTGGGCCTCGAGGCGATCCCTGAGGAGCACCTCGAGGCGATCGCTCAGGAGTACCTCGAGCCAGATCCGGAGGTCGCCTCGCCCGCTCGAGGCTCACGCCAGCCCGAGCCGAGCCTGGGCCGGCTGGGCTGGCGGGTCAGCGTCGTGATCGCGGCGATGAATGAGGCCGAGAACCTTCCCTATGTCCTGGGGCGCCTGCCGGATGGCCTGCATGAGCTGATCCTGGTCGACGGCCATTCCGTCGATGACACGGTCTCCGTCGCGCAGAGCCTCTGCCCCCATGTGCGCATCGTGACCCAGACGGGCCGCGGGAAGGGCAATGCGCTGGCCGACGGCTTCGCCATCTGCACCGGCGACATCATCGTCGCCCTCGATGCCGACGGCTCCACCGATGCTGCGGAGATCCCGCGCTTCGTCGCCGCGCTGACCAACGGCGCGGATTTCGTGAAGGGCTCGCGCTTTGCCCAGGGCGGTTCGAGCGCTGACATCACCCGCACGCGCAGCCTCGGCAACTACTTCCTCAACACGTTCGTCAACGTTCTGTACGGCACGCACTACACCGACCTGTGCTACGGGTACAACGCGTTCTGGGTCCGCTGTCTCCCGTACATGCGGGTCGACTGCGACGGCTTCGAGGTCGAGACGCTGATCAACGTCAGGATCGCCAAGGCCGGCCTCGTGGTCCACGAGGTTCCGAGCTACGAGCACCCCCGGCTGCACGGGAGCAGCAACCTCCATGCCGTGCGTGATGGGTCGCGCGTCCTGCGCACCATCCTGCGTGAGCGTCTGTCGGTCGCGTCGCGACCGTCGCTGCGACCGCGCATCTCGCATCGGTCGCTCGCTCGATGAAGGTCGCGTTGGTCGCGTCGAGCTTCGTCCCTGATCCGGGGAGGCTGGAGCGACGCGTGTATCGGCTCGCGCACGGGCTGGCGCAGCGGGGAGTTGAGGTCGAGGTCCTGACCCATGGGATGGCGCGGTCGACGATCCATTCAGGCGAAGGACTGACGGTCCGGCGGTTCCCGAATGCCGCCGGGCCGCTGCGCCTCGCCATCGCGCCGAAGCTGTGGGAGCACCTGCGGCGAGCAGCCGGGCGGTACGACGTCGTGGACGTCCACTGCCGCCGGGCCCCCCTGGCGCTGGCGGTCAGGACGGCGGGGGTGCGAGGCCTCGTGTTCACGCCCGGCAGCCCGATGGAGACGTTTCTGAGGTTTCCATACGCCCGGGCCACCGGCGGCCTGGTCGCGTCCGCTTCCGGGATCATCTGCTATTCGGAGCGTGAGCGGCACCTGCTCTGCGGCGCCTTCCCGGCGGTGTCCGGCCGCACGCACGTGGTGCCTGACGGTGTCGACGCCGAGGCGCTCAGCGCCGCCGAGCCATTCGAGAGCCCGGAAGTGGTGGTGCTCGCTGCCGACCGTCTGCGACGTGGTACGGGCGTTGAACGTGCCATCGCGGCCATGGCCAGCCTCGGATCCGGATTTCGTCTCGTGGTTCTGGGCGCCGGGCCGGCCCGGGCTCGGCTGTCGGCCTACGCCGCGGACCTCCGAGTCTCGTCACGGGTGCAGTTCCCCGGTGCGGTCCCTGACCCAGTCCTCCACCGGTGGCTGCGAACGGCCGGGGTCGTCGTCAGCCTCCCGGGCGAGCACGGGTCCGGGTCGCTCGTGGCCGAGGCACGTGCCGCCGGCGCATCGGTCGTCGCGTCCGACCTTCCGGTTCACCGGGACGTCGCCGAGCGCCCCGGCTCAGGGCACGTCGTGCTGGTGTCGCCGCAGGGATCGCCGCTTGATGTGGCGGACGCGATCGACGAGGCCGCACAGCTGTCGATCCTGCCCAGCGCGCACACGCTGACTCCGGCGGAATCATCCTGGGAGGCGGCCGTCGACTCGACCCTGATGCTCTACCGGGAACTCACCGAGGATGCCATCAGATCGCCGCGAGGGCGCGGTGCCGGTCAGGCCGTTCGGCCTTCGGCGCGGACGAGAAGGGCCGGCTGAGTGGACGGAGTGACGGGGGCGGCGGGCCCGGGCTCACTGCCGGCGCCGGTGGCCGTGCGGGTGCTCGACATCGACGCGCCGCTCGGCGATCTGGACCTGTCGTACGCGTACCTGGGACAGGGCTACCGATCGTTGCTGGCGGTGGTGCGCCTCGCGGACGATCCGGTCGGCGTCGCGGCGTTCGCGGTGGACTCCGGCGGTCGCGTGACCCGTGCTCAACTCGCCGGCGGCCTGCACCGGCAGTTGGGGCGCGAACTGGACGAGGCGTACGCCCGTCGCGACGGGGAGCAGCGGGGAAAGTCCTCATCCGATCTGCGCGACTTCGCCGACTCTGCCGACATCGGCCCCACCCCCTCGGTCAGCGTGGTCGTCCGAACGCGGCGCAATCCCAGCGCACTCGAGCGCTGCCTGCGCTCCATTCTCGATTGCGACTACGACGACCTCGAGGTGATCGTGGTCGAGAGCCGGCCCGGCTCGCCGGACACAGCCCGGATGCTGGTCGAGCAGTTTCCCGCCGAACGGCGGCTGCGCTATGTGGAGGAGCCGCACAATTCGCCGTCGCTCGCACGGAACCTGGGCCTGGCCAAGGCGGAGGGCGAGATCATCGCGTTCATCGACGACGAGGTGGTCGTCGATGCCGGCTGGCTCCAGGCGTCGGTCACGGCGCTCCTCAGCGAGCGAAAGATCGCCTGCGTGACCGGCCTCATCCTCCCGCTGGAGCTCGAGAGCAGGGGTCCGCTCAAGTTAGAGCAGCCGGCGGGCCTCAGAAACGGGTTCCGGCGGCGGGTCTACCGCCTGCACGATGTGTCGGACTCGAACCCGCTTCTTCCGTACGCGGCCGCCGCGCTCGGATCAGGCGCCAGCATCGTCATGCTGACCGAGGTCGCCCGCGCGCTTGGCGGCTTTGACCCTGCGCTCGGGCCGGCCCGGCCGACGATCGGCGGCGAGGACCTGGACCTCCTCGTGCGGCTGCTCCGGGCAGGTCACGCGGTCACATACGAGCCACAGGCGATCGTGTGGTACGACCACGCGCGACGCGCGCACCGGCTGCGCGGCCAGGTCTACCGCCACGGCGTCCGGCTCGGCGCGGTGGTGGGCAAGCACGTGATCGCCGGTCCCCAGCGCCTGTTCTTCCTCCGGGCCGCTCCGGCAGGGCTGCGGCGCCTGCACCACTCCGGGTCGCGCGAGGACGTCCGACGGCCGACGGAGTACCCGCGGCACCTCACCGGGTTGGCGCGACTCGGGATGCTGGTGGGCGCGGTCGCCTACGTCATCAGCGCGGTGCTCGCCGAGGCGCGGCAGTTGGCGGCGATCCGCCCGCCCACCCCGCGACCGTTGCGGCTCGTGCGGCGGATGGTGGTGGGCGACGAGTCGATCAACGTCGTCTGGTTCAGGGGGACGCCGACGCCCAGCGTCCGCTTCGCCTGGCGCCGAGTGGCCGAGCGCGAGGCGACCGGGCCCCCGGAGCCCGTCGTCCTCGGTGCCGCCGGCACGTGTGTGGCCGCTCTGCTGCTGGTGCTGATCCACGCTCCGATGGTCCTGCGGCTGCCGTTTGTCCTGGCCCTTCTCTGCGTGGTGCCGGGCATCACCTGGGTGACCGCGGTTCGCGGGCGGGCCGAGCCCGGCCTCATCATCGGCGTCAGCCTGGCGTTCGCCGCCCTCATGGCCCAATTGATGCTGTGGCTTGGCGCCTGGTGGCCACGCCCCTTTCTCTACGCCCTCGCCGTCGGCTGCCTGATCCCGCTGACCAGGCGGCTCAGGTCAAGCGAGATCCGGATCCCCGAGGTCGCGCAGGCGGGCGCCTGGCTGGAGCGCGCGCGCCGGTCGGTCTCGGCGTTGGCGCCGCGGACGATGGCGCATGCGATGACCATCACGGTCGCGCTGTTGCTCTGGGCGCTGTCCCTGACCGGCGCTGACCTCAGCCGGATCAACGGTGTGGGGCTGTTGGCCGCTTTGCCCCCCACGTACTTCGTCGCCTTCGCTCTGCTGCTCGGCGGGTTCGCTTTCGCCGTCACCGGCGCCGAGCGCAGGCCGCGGCTGCTCGGCGCCTACGTGCTCGCCCTGATCGTCGTCCTCCACGCCACCACGGCGATCCTGTATGACGAGCCGCGCTACGCGTGGACGTACCCGCACCTCGGCGTCATCAACCTGATCGCCGCGACCGGGCAGGCCAACCGCAACATCGACATCTACACCAACTGGCCGGCGTTCTTCGCGCTGAACGCCTGGTTCAGCCGGACATCCGGAGTGGCCCCGATTGCCTTTGCGGGATGGGCGCAGGTGGCGTTCAACCTCGTCAACATCTATGTCGTCCGCTTCGCGCTGCGCGCGCTGACGCGCGATGAGCGGGTGCTGTGGACGGCGGCCCTGTTCTTCGTCCTCGGCAACTGGGTGGGTCAGGATTACCTCGCGCCCCAGGCGTTTGCCTTCCCGCTGTCACTGGTGGTCCTCGGACTCTGCCTGCGGTGCGGGCGCACCGCGCTGAAGCCGCGCCGCGGCCTCGGGCGGCTCACGGAGTCTCTCCTCGCGCGCATCGCGGCGAGAGTGCTGCCGCCCTCGGCGCGCGACGATGAGGTCATCGCGCCGCCGGTCAGCAGCCGGGCCGCGCTCGTCGCCGGCGCGGCCTGCGCCGTCGCCGTCATCATCACCCACCAGCTCTCGCCGGTCATTCTGATCCTCACCGTGTTCCTGCTCGCACTGGTGACGCGGACCGTCCCGCTCTGGATCCCGGCCGCGATGGCGGTGGTCGAGGTGTGGTGGGTGTGGGTGGCGTGGCCGTTTCTCCACGCCCATTTCAGCCTGTTCGATCCCGGCTCAGGCGGCGCGGCGGCGGCCAACCGCAATCTGAGTGCGGCGCCCCCGGGCACGTCTTTCAGCCTCTATGCACCGGCCGCGGTCATGGCGCTGATGGCGCTGCTGGGCGTGACCGGGTGGCTGCGCCGGCTGCTCCACGGCAGGCTGGACCTGGTCACCGCCTGCTGCATCGCGGCTCCGGTCGGCACCGTCGCCGCCCAGTCCTACGGCGGCGAGGGCGTGTTCCGTGCCTACCTCTTCGCGCTTCCGTGGCTCGCCTTCCTGGCTGCGCTCGCCTGCACGCGTCGGCTGTCGTCGCCGAGCCGGGGAGCAATGAGCCGTCCACGCCTGCTCATGGTCATGCCGGCGGTGGTTCTGTGCCTGCTCTTCGCGTACTTCGGAGAGGAACTGGCCAACCGTGAGACGCCGGACGACGTCACCGCGTCGGCGTGGTATGAGCTGCATGCGCCCAGCGGCTCCATCCGTATCGATCTCGCGCCGAACGCGCCGGACCGCCTGACGGGGCGATATCCGCTCAACTCACTCGGGGATCCATCGGCCCTCCTCCAGCTTCCCCAATTCACCGGACACCGGCTGGGCGCGGCCGATGTCCCGCGTCTGGAGCGTTACATCCGACAGCAGGGGGTTCACCCCACCTATGTCGTGCTCACGAGGTCGCAGGAGAACTACGGGCGCCTCAACGGATTGGTGGCGCCGGGCAGTCTGCTCGGCCTGCGACAGGCGCTCGAGCGGTCCGGATCGTTCCGCCTCGTGTTTCACCGCCCCACCGCGTGGATCTTCAGGTACTCACCGCAGGCCGCGTCATGAGTATCGTCATCCCGGTTCTCCTGTACCACTCCGTCAGCGACCAGCCGCCGGCGGACGGCGCGTGGGGAGCCGTGTCCTGCGCGGCGTTCGCCTCGCATGTCAAGGCCATTCGCGCATCCGGGCGTGAGGCGCTCGAGATCACGACGCTGGCGGCCGCGTTGCGCGGCGAGCATCCGCTCCCGGAGCGTCCGGTTGCCGTCACGTTCGATGACGGCTACGCCGACACCTACCCGGCGGTCGAGTGGCTGCGCGACCATGGGATCGGATCGACGGTCTACGTGACGACGGGTCGGATCGGCGCCCCCGGCCGGATGTCGGCACAGCAGGTGGCCGACCTCGCCCGTCTGCCGGGCGTGGAGGTGGGCGCGCACGGCGTGGGCCACAAGCGCCTCGACGAGTTGCCGCAGGACGAGCTGCTCCGCGAGCTCGCCGACAGCAGAGCCCATCTCGAGCAGCTGACCGGCGAGGGCATCGACTCGTTCGCCTATCCGCACGGCGCGCACAACCGGTGCGTTCGTGCCGCCGTGATCACGCAGGGGTTCCGCTCCGCCGCCGCGGTCAAGAACGCCCTCTGCCACAGCGACGACGACCCGTTCGCGCTGGCTCGCGTCACGGTGACCGCGACGACGTCCGCCGGACGCATCGCTCAGGTGCTCGACGGAGTGGGGGTCCCGCTCGGCCGCAGTCGTGAGCGACTGCGGACGCGGGCGTATCGAACCGCCCGCCGCCACCGGCGGCGCCTCCTCCAGGCGAGAGGGATGCTCGCATGACATCGTTTCGGCCTCACCGGGTACCGGCGGACGACGGTCTCGAAGATCAGGTCCCGGTGCGGGTGCTCGAGCTCGAGCTGTCGGCGCCGATCGAGCCCGTGAGCCTGCGGATCGCCGGCGCCAGCGGGTTCTATACCCGAGCCCTGTGCCTGGTTCGGCTGCACGGCCGCCCGCTGGAGCTGGTCTGGCTGGACCCGGATCGATCGGGCATCGATGGGCGGGAGGAGATCGCTCGCGGCTCCGTGGCCCGGCAGATCTGGGCGGCGGCGGGAGCGCACATCCGGTCGCACCTGGCGGCGGACGGGCAATTGCAGACGGACTCAGTGCCGGTCCGGGGGCTTCGGCCTTCGGCGCAGCCCGCATGCGTGGCTGCGCGCGACGCGGTTCGCGCGCGCGCTCGCCCCGCCAGCGTGGTGGTTGCGACGCGCGAGCGGCCGGCCGCACTTCAGCGCTGCCTGGAGTCGCTGCTGGAGCTCGACTATCCCCGGTACGAGATCGTCGTGGTGGACAATGCGCCACGGACCTCCGCCACCCGTGAGCTGGTGAAGCGCGATCGGTTCCGTCACCGGGTGAGATACGTTTGCGAACCCCGGCCGGGCCTGGCGGCTGCGCACAACCGCGGCGTCGCCGAGGCCTCAGGCACCTTCATCGCCTTCACCGATGACGACGTGACCGTCGACAGGCTGTGGCTGCTGGAACTCGCCCGCGGATTCGGACTCGCCGACGGGGTGGCATGCGTGACCGGCCTGATCACTCCCGCCGAGCTCGAGACTCGGGCCCAGCTTCTCGCCGAGCGGCTGTGGGGCTTCAACAAGGGCTTCCGCGAGCGGATCTTCGACCGCCACACCGGCCACGACGACGTGCTGTATCCCTACACCGCCGGAACCTTCGGCTCCGGAGCGAACATGGCATTCGATGCCGAGGTCCTCCGCCGCCTGGACGGGTTCGACCCGGCGATCGGCGCCGGCACCGTGGCCCGGGGAGGCGACGACCTCTCGATGTTCTTCACGGTGATCTCGGCCGGGTACCGGCTCGTCTATCAGCCTGCGGCGTTCGTCCGCCACGCCCATCATGCCGATCCGGCGGCCCTGGAGCGCCAAGCGTACGGTTACGGAGTCGGCCTGACGGCTTTTCTCACGAAGGCGATCCTCGACCAGCCGGGACGGATCCTCGAGCTCGCCCGGCTGAGTCCGCGCGGAGCTGCTCGTGTCCTCGACCCCCGCGGTGGACGCAGAGCACGAGGCTCCGGCGGCGATGGCTTTGAGCCGCCGGCGCACCTGACGCGCGCCGAGCGCCGCGGGATGCTGTACGGACCGACCGCCTATCTCCGCAGCCGCCGACAGGCACGAGGCTATGGGCGGCTCTGATCTCACCACACGGCCGGCGACCCCGGCGGGGATTGCGGAACCGGTCCTGGTGGTCACGAACCTGCTCAACGACCTGTCGGGGCTGGGGCCCCTGCTCAACCAAGCCGTCACCCGGGGGATGTGGCTCAACGCCTATCTGCTCACAGCCGGAATGAGTCAGATCGCGGATGACCATCTGCACAACGCGCCGTATCCACTGGACGACGCGGCGGCGCTGCTCGCAAAATCCGGCTCACGGGGGGCGCGCGTGGCGAGCCGGGCGGTGGCGGCGGCGGCGTTGACGGCACGGCGGCTGGCGGCGCGCCGTTCCGGGGCGCGGAGCGCACTGGCCTGGCAGCGGCAGGTGTCCGACCTTCGCGACCAACTGGCGGACATCGTGATCTCCGGCCGCGGTGACCCGGCCACACTCGCGGAGGGCTGCCGCCGGACGGCGGCCGAGATCAGGGTCCTGCCGGTGGCGCTGCGGCGGTCGGTGGTGCGCCTGCCGGCCTGCTTTCATCACTTCGACCAGCGGCCCGACGACCTGGTGCGTCTCACCGAGCGCTTCGGCCGCCGCGGTGAGGCGCCCGGGCGACCGTTGCTCGTCGTCGGCGTCCGAACCTCAGGGAGCTATCTGGCGCCGGTGATCGCCGCCGCGCTGCGCGGTGGGGGCCACGCGAGCGTCCGCGTCCTCACCATCCGGCCCGGACGGCCGCTGCACGCAGGCGAACGCGCCGTGATCCGGGAGGTGACGCGCGCAGGCGGGCAGGTGTTGCTGACCGATGACCCGCCGGTGTCCGGAGGCTCTCTGCTCAAGGCCGCCGTGGCGCTGGAGCGCCTGGGCGTGAACCCCACGTCGATCGTGCTGCTCCTCGCTCTGCAGGGCGCAACCCCCCCGCCGTCGCTCTCGTCGCACGACGGGGTGTTCCTCCTTGCCCACGAGTGGAGCGTCCGCAGGCAGCTACGTCCTGAGATGGTGCGCTCCCAGCTCGCCGAGCTGCTGGCCGGAGAGCTCGAGGTCGACATGGTGAGCGAGCTGCCGCTGCCGGAGCGCGTCAACCCGCGCGGTCACCGCCGTGCGTTGTTCTCCGTGCACGGACGTGCTCCATCCGGCGACGCGCCTCGGGATCTCTCGGTGCTGGTGACCGGTACCGGTGTCGGCTACCTCGGCGCCCACCAGCTCGGCGTCGCCCGCGCGCTGGACGGCTTCGTTCCGCGCGTGCTCGGCCTCCGTGACGGCCTGCTCTACCAGGAGTGGGTGGCGCCGGAACGGCAGCCGGCCGACGAGGACGAGCTTGCCCGGGCGGCCGCGGCGTACGTCGCCACCCGGCGCCGGCGGCTCAGACTCGAGCGCGACCCCACCACGGCGATGGCCGGCCAACGCCCCGTGTGGGAGGTTGCCGGGCTGGTCCTCGGCGCCGCCTTTGGGCGAGCGGCCCCCGTCGCGCGGGTGATGCTCGTCGATCCGGCGGTGCGCCGGCTCCTGCATGTGGCTCACCCCTCGGTGATCGACGGGAGCATGGCGCCGGACCAGTGGCGTGTCGATGGTGATGGGCGCCCGCTCAAGTTCGGCTTCAGTGACCGAACGTACTGGAACCTCGGCCTGAACTGCAGCGATGCCGTGTTCGATCTGGCCGGCGTTGGCGCGTTCGCGGCGGAGGGAGCAGTGGCCGAGAGCGTGCGCAAGGCCTGGCGGCGGCACAGCGGAGCCGACGTCGAGCCGGAACGGTGGCTGCTGTATGAGCTCGCGCATCTCTGGGGCCGGCTGCAGAGCGATCCGGCGCAGGAGAGCGCCGTCCGCCACGCAAGTTCGCGCTCGGTCCAACGGTATTTCGCCGAGACTTTCCTGGCAGGGCTGGACCGGACGGGGCGGGGGCCGTTGGTGGCGCTGGACATCGACGGCGTGCTCGAGACGGATCGACTCGGATTTCCCACGCTCACCCGGGCCAGCGCGACCGCGCTGCGCGCGCTGATCGCCCACGGCCACCGCCCCGTGGTCGTCACCGGCCGTGGCCTGACGGAGGTTCGCGACCGCTGCCAAAGCTATGGCCTGGTCGCCGGCGTGGCCGAGTACGGCTCGGCGGTCTGTCTCGACGGCGGCACGCGGACGGTGGCTCTGGTCGGCCGCGAGCACTCGGCGGCGCTCGAGCGCCTCCGCGCCACGTTGCTCAAACGCAACGGCGTCCGCCTCGACGCCGCGTACGTCCACGCGGTCCGTGCGTACCGGTTGACCACCGGCGGCGGTCACGGCCCGCTGAGCGCTGCCGAGGCGGCCGAGTGCATCAGCGCATCCGGAGCCGACGGGATGGTCCGGGCCATCCAGGGAGACGGCCAGAGCGACTTCGTCGCCGCCGGGATCGACAAGGGTCGGGGACTGCGAATGCTCCTGGGGGCGATGAACGCCGCCGACCGGCGCCCACCGGCCGCCAGCCCTCTGCACATCGCGCTCGCCGTCGGCGACACCGCCAGCGACGTGCCGATGCTCGCGCTCGGCGATGCCGCCTACGTCCCGGCACACGCCGCGGCCGCGGCGACGGCATCAGGCGCGGTGCGGCTCCGGCGCCCGTATCAGGCAGGCCTGGCACTGGCCGTTGCGCACGTGCTGGGTCATCGACCCGGGGACTGCCCACGCTGCCGGGTGGCGCCGGGGACGGCGGAGCGGGGGCTGTTGCTCGACCTTCTCTCGGTCGCCGAGGACGGATCCCGGGGCCTGGCTGTCGCCGCGACGCGCCTGGCAGCGAGGTCACTGCGGGAGAGGAGCGCCCGGTGAGCGTTCGAGTCGGATCCTGGTCGGCTGGCGGATCGCGGCTCGCGGCTCTGGCCGAGCATCTTCGGATCCCGCTGTACAGAGATGGCTACGCGCTCGTCCTCAACTCGGGTCTGACCGCCGTTCTGGGCCTCGTCTACTGGCTGCTCGCGGCGCGCGAGTACTCACCGCACGTCGTGGGTGTCAACACCGCCATCATCTCGGCCATGATGTTTCTCGCCGGTGCGGGACAGCTCAACCTCATCAGCGCAGTCCTGCGATTCGTCCCGGTTCTGGGCACGCTCCGTCGTCGCTTCATCACCGTCTGCTATGGGGTCGCGGTGTCGGTGGCGGTGGGGTGCGCCGTCGTCTTCCTGGTGGGCGTGCACGTGTGGGCCCCGGACCTGCGCGCGGTCGGATCGAGCGCGGCGATGGTCATCTGGTTCATCGGCGCGACAGCGGTCTGGTGCATCTTCGCGCTCCAGGACAGCGCCCTGACCGCGCTCGGAGCCGCCGTGCTCGTGCCCGTCGAGAATGTCGTCTACGGGATCGCGAAGCTCGCGCTCCTCGTGGTGCTCGCGTCCATCTCTCCCCGCTACGGGATCTTCGGCTCCTGGTCGGCGGCGCTGCTGATCTCAATCGTGCCGGTCAACGCGTTGATCTTCGGCCGGCTTCTCCGTCGCCGGCACACCGTCGGCCAGCGCTCCGTGACGGCGCCGACCCGGGCCGAGATCGTTCGGTTTGCCGCGCCTGATTACCTCGGCGCTCTGCTGTGGCTCGCCGCCGTCAGCCTGATGCCGGTGATCGTCGTCGCGATCGCCGGAGCGACGTCGAACGCCTTCTTCTCACTCGCGTGGATGATCACGCTGCCGCTGATCGCGGTCAGCTCCAGCACCGGTCAGGCCCTTGTCGTCACCGGCGCGGGCGACCCGGCGCGACTGGCCGAGTATGCGCGCAAGGTGCTTGCGCAAACCGCTCGGCTGGTGATCCCCGCGGCACTGGTGCTCGTCCTCGGGGCGCCCTACGTGTTGCGGCTGTTCGGCGGTCAATACGCCCACCGCGGCGCCACCACGCTGTCGCTCCTCGCCCTGTCGGCGATCCCGAACATGATCACCGCGCTGTACGTCAGCATCTATCGAGTGCAGCGGCGGATGCGCGCGGTGGTGATGCTGCTCGCCGCGCTCTGCGGCTCGGTGCTCCTGCTGGGTCCGGCCCTGCTGGCGGTGATGGGGATCAAGGGCGTCGGCCTGGCGTGGCTCGTGTGCCAGAGCATCGTCGCCATCGCCCTGTTGTCAATGGACTCCGGCGCCCTGGCGCACGGCGGCGCCGGGACCTCGGCGCTTGCCGGCAGGCTCGGCGTGGTGGCGGCATTGCGGCGGGCCCGCGCCCGTCGCTTCCGCCGTCGCAACAGCGGAGCCCTCGCGCACTGCCTGCCGGAGGGCCTCGCGCTGACGAAGGTGGAGGCGACGGTGAACGACGTCGCTGTCGGTTGCGCCCGCCCAGCCGACGGCACCGATGAGGTCATCGTCAAGCTGGCGCTGAGCGACCCGGCGGGGGCGAGCCTCCGGCGGGCCGCCGCGATGCTCTCGGCGCTGGGCAACGACGCCCGGGCTGGTGCCTGGGAGGTGGCGCGGCCCCAGGTTCTCGCCGGAGGTCTCTCCCCCTCAGGGCGCTCCTACCTGCTTGAGTCGCGGCTGAGCGGGGTGCCGATCAGCCGGCGCATGGCTGAGGGGGCCCCGTTCGAGCCTCTGGCGAACGCAGCGATCGCCGCCATCGCAGGCCTGCATGAGCGCACTGCGGAGATGATCACGGTCGATTCGGAGCTGCTCGATCGCTGGATCGACCGCCCTGCCCGTGCGGTGGGAACCGTGGTCGCCCGGTCGGCCTCGCGGACCGAGGCCCTGGACAAGCTCACGCGCGAACTCAGGGTCTGGCTCGCCGGGCGGCGGTTGTCGGCTGGATGGGTCCACGGAGACTTCGTCCCCGAGAACGTCCTGATCGATCCGCAGCGCGCTGGGCGAGTGACGGGGATCATCGACTGGGAGCTGGCCACGATCTGTGATTTGGGCGCGGTCGACACCACGATGTTCCTGCTCGCCGCCCATTCGCAGCTGGAGCGCCGGGAGTTGGGGCGCGTGGTCGCGGCGGTGGCCGGCGGACAGCACTCCGGGACGCTCCCCGCGGCGGTGGCGGAAGTGGCGCGGGGGCTCCCCGCGCCTCAGGACCCGCGGCTGCTCGTCCTCCTCTGCTGGCTCAGACACGCGGCATCCCTCATCACCAAGAGTGAGCGCTACGCGCACCACCCGGTGTGGAAGCGGTACAACGTCAATCAGGTCCTCGACACATTGGTGCGCACATGACAATGACCGGCGTCGTCAGTCCAGTCCCCCGCGATGCGTGGCGAGACGTCTACGCGTCAGACCCTCACGCACTGCTCTACCACGCCCCCGAGTGGGTGGATCTCCTGTGCTCGACGGGAAGCTACGAGGATGCCAGTCGTCTGTACGAGCTTCCCGGCGATCGCCTCGCCGTCCTGCCGATGGTGCGCACCCACGCACCCCGCGGCCTCCGGCGGGAGGCGTCGTTCCCGCTGGGCTGGGGGATGGGAGGGCTGCTCGCGCCGGGCGGTGTCCGGAGCTCAGACCTGGCCGCCGTATTCGCCGATCTCGACTCTCGCCGCGTGGCCCAGATCTCGCTGCGGCCGGACCCGCTGACCGGGAGCGCGTGGAACGCGGCACGCCCCCGGCGCGCCCTGACCGTGCCGCGCCTGGCACACGTTCTCGATCTCGAGGGCGGCTTCGAGCACATCTGGAGCAAGCGCTTCACGGGCGCCGCCAGAACCGCGGTGCGCAAGGCCGAACGTTCTGGCCTGAGGGTCGAATGTGACACAACGGGCCGGCTGCTGCCGGTGCACTACCACCTGTTTGACCGCTCCATCGATCGCTGGGCTGCCCAGCAGCACGAGCCGCGCGCGCTGGCCCGCTGGCGGGCCCACCGTCGTGACCCGTTGACGAAGTTGACCGCGATGGCCAAGCATCTCGCCGGGGGCTGCCGGCTGTGGCTGGCATGGCTGGACGGCCAGCCGGCGGCGAGCATCATCGTGATCCAGGGCCGGAACGCGAACATCGCACGCGGCGCCATGGACAAAGACCTCGCCGGGCCCACGCGCGCCAACTACCTCTTGCACCGACTGGCCATCGAGGACGCCTGCTCCGCCGGCTGTCACTATTACCACATGGGCGAGAGCGGCGCCTCACAACCGCTTGCTCAATTCAAGACGCGGTTCGGCGCGCGTCCGTACCGGAGCGCTGAGTACCACCTCGAGAAGGTGCCCGTCACCGCGACCGACCGGGCACTGCGCTCGGCCGTCAAGCGCATGATCGGCTTCACCGACGCGCCGCCGGCCGCCCAGTCAGCGAGCCAGTGAGGTGCAGGATGGTTGATGACCTCATCTTCGACGTCGGCTTTCACAACGGCGAGGACACCGAGCACTACCTCTCGAAGGGATTTCGCGTCGTCGCGGTGGAGGCGAACCCGGTGCTCGTTTCCCAGGGGAGGCAGCGGTTCGCGCGCGAGATCGCCGACGAGCGGCTCATCATCGAGGACGCGGCCGTGGCTCCAGAGAACGGGTCAATCGAGCTGTGGGTCAATGAGAGCAACGACGAATGGAGTTCGATCGACCGCAGCGTCGGGTCCCGTGACGGCTCCGGACGAGGAGCGGTGTCTGTGTCAGCCGCAACGGGCCGGGCGCACCCGGTGGAGGTCAATGCCGTCCGGTTCGACGCTCTCCTCGCGCGCCACGGCGTGCCGTATTACCTGAAGATCGACATCGAGCGTGCGGACTTCCACTGCCTCCGCGCACTCGATCCGGATCACCTGCCGCGGTATCTCTCGATCGAGGCGCACGCGCTCGAGTACTTCTGCGCGCTGCACGAGCTGGGTTACAGAGAGTTCAAGTGCGTCGATCAAGAGCGCCACAATCTTCGCCCAATGCCGCTGACGAACGAGACGGTCGCCGGACGCGCCGCCCGCACGGTCGCTCATTACACCACCGCCGCCCAGCGCGAGCTCCGACGCCGGATGCGCCTCTCCGAGGGGCGCTTCCCGATGGGAGGCTCGGGCCCGTTTGGCGAGGACACGCCGGGTCCGTGGCTGCCACTCGAGGACGCGGTGTACGACTGGCTTCACTGGCACCGTCGCGCCAAGAACCGGGGCTCGCTGAATATGTACTCTTGGTATGACATCCACGTCCGTCGCGCCGACTCACCGTGACTCCAACACCAGCGGTGATCCCGGAGCCCGTCGCGTGCGAGCATCTGAGTTTCCGTCCATGACTGGCGTGATCGCATTTCCGGTCTGACTTCGCTGCCGACGCGGCGCACGGTCGCCGTGATCTCGAGCCTGGTCGTGGTCCTGGGCATGCTGACCGTGCTCGCCCTGGCTCTGGCGAGGGAGACGGCTCAGGCGCCCGGCCCGTGGAGGCGCGTCTTCTTCGACAACTTCAGGCATGGCCTGAGCGCCTCGCGGTGGGGTCGGTACTCCGGGCAGCCCGGCGGCGACCCGGGAGGATGGTGGGCGCCCTCCCACGTCGTGGTCCGCCACGGGGTGCTCAACCTCGAGACCTACCGGGATCCCCGCTTCGGAGACCGCTGGGTCTCCGGTGGCGTGTCGAGCGCGTTGGCGCTGTCGCAGACCTACGGCAAGTACGAGGTCCGGATGCGAGCGGACGGCGGCAAGGGCATCTCCGTCGTCGCGCTGCTGTGGCCGTCTGGCCCGCACTGGCCGCCGGAGATCGACTTCGCCGAGAACGGCGGAGAGACGAGCACCCGCAACTACATGACGGCGACCCTGCACTACGGCGCCGACAATTCACAAGTGCAGCGCACCTTGCCGGGGGACTTCACGCAGTGGCATGTGCTGGGGGTCGAATGGACCCCGGGCAGCCTCGTCTACACGGTCGACGGCCGGCGCTGGGCGGTGGTGAGGACATCGGCGGTGCCTGCTCAACGGATGGAGCTGGATCTGCAGACACAGGGCGGAACCTGCGGCGACTCCACCGCCCCATGCCCGGACGCCACTACCCCGTCGCACGTCAACGCTCAGATCAGCTGGGTCGCGGCCTACGCCTACCGTCCGGCGCGGGGCCACTGATGGCGGCGTACGGACCACCGGCCGTCATCGCGCCGGGGCCGGCCGATGAAGCTTGGGTGCAGACGCCGCCGGCGGATGGAGCCGGTAGTACGCGCCGCCCACCACATATCCGGTCGCTGCCGCGACCAGTCCGCCGATCACCGCGGACCCGCGGCCCAGCGCCGACGCCCGGTCCGGGCCGCGCGCGGCGGCGCGCAGGCTGCGCGCGACGCTCCCGGCAAGGGCGCTGCGGACGTAGGCGCGCTCGGTGTCAAGCGACCGCACGTCGCCCAACCTCCGAACCAGCGCCTTGGAGATGCCCTCGTAGAAGCAGCGGCGGAGCAGGTAGCCGAACGTCCCCCGCTCCTGCGGTACGCGGTGCTCGACGGTGGCTGCGGGCACCAGACTGATGTCCGGCGCCTCCGGCTCTGCCGCGATGCGGACGCAGAACTCGGTTTCCTCGCATCCCAAGGGGCGGGTGCCGATCCGCCCAATCGCCGGGTCGAACAGCCCAACGCGCTCAAACGCCGCCGCTCGGAACGCCATGTTGCAACCGAGCGGGTTGCGAACCGGGCCGCTCGCCGGCTGTCCCCGGTACGAGCATCCGACCACCCACAGAAACTCGTCCGGAAACCACGCCGGCTGTGCGCGCTCCCACCGGGCCACGGCGTGTCCCCCCGCCCCGGCCACGCGGGGGTTGTCGAACGCCGCCAACAGCCCGGTCAGCCATCCCGGGCGAGGCAGTGCGTCGTCATCGATGAAAACGATCACGTTGTGCCGGCTCATCCCCACCGCCGTGTTGCGCGCCGATGACAGGCCGGTGGGTCCGTGACTCGCCACGATTCGCACTGCGTCAGGCAGGCGCGCACGCAGCTCGTCCTCGAGCGAGTGGTTGTGGTCGACAACGACAATGACCTCTTCCGGGGCGGGGCGCTGGGAGAGCACCGCCGTCACACACTCGACCGTCTGCTCCATCCGTCGTACGGAGAACGCGCACACGATCACCGACGCGTCGGCCGTAAGGGGATCCGACTCGGTCGCGCCCCGCGGTGGCTCTGCACTCCTCACGCCGTCCGCCTCATGGAATCCCGTCACGGCCGCCCCCGGGTGTATTAGTCAGTGTATGAATGCCGCCATTTTACCCACCGTGAGACTCACACTCTGCGTCCCACGTCATCGTTTTGTGGTGGGTTGACGCATTGCACAGCCGCAGCTATACTTTCCCGCTTGACGACCCAAGTGGGTCAAGGGGTGCGTCCACGGCGGTGACCGGATCTTCGCGTGGACCTGAAAGGGGGAATACCACGTGTTGTGTACCAGTTTGCCCGGGTGGCGAATCGACGCTGAGAGGCGGACCGTTTGGCACGCCCGGGCGCGATTGGGGACGCTGACAGTCGCGGCCGTCATGACAACCCTCTTCATCCTGGCGTCCACCGCGTCAGCGGCAACGTCACTCGATGTCTACGTCGGCTACGCCGACAGTCAACGGGGGAATGCGTCGAACTTCCCAACGCCATGGGATACACCGTCGAATTCGCAGATCCTCTTCGAGGGTTGCCGTCCCGCCTCCAGTTGCACGTTTGACAGTGCGGCGGTACGACTCGTCAACAACTCGACCTCGTCAGTGACGGTGAACTCGGTGAAGGTTGAGTACTCCTCGATGTGTGTCTACGACATCTGGCCGCACACCGTTTCGCTCGCGCCGGGACAGCAGCTCATCCTGACGCAGACCAAGACGACGACGAGTACCACGCCCGGTGGATGTACGAGCAATGTCAGCTCAGGTGCCCCCGGTAACGGTATTCCGGATGGCTCTGACATCGGTCCAAACGGCAAGAACTATGATCACGTCTGCACGTTGTCCGGGCTGATTCCACAGGTCGACCTGACGTTGAACGGCTCCGCAACGCCGGCGACGTTCGCCGATTCCGGCCAGGTCCTGAACACCCGGGGCTGGGACTCCGCCTACTGTCCGAGCCCCGGCCCTGGCGGTGCCGCCAAGAACGAGTCGATACCGTGGACGCCCATCGGGTCCGTGCCGTGCCTGGGGACGTCGCTCACGTTGGGACCGCCCAGCCAGAGCACCGTTCGCGGAGGAGTCGCATCGGTGGCTGCGCACCTGGCGGACAGCTGCGGTCACCCGCTGCAGGGCGCGGCGGTGAACTTCCGTGTCAGCGGAGCGAGCGCACCGGCTGCCGGCCAGACGGGCTCCGGCACAACCGATGCGCAGGGCGGCGCAGGCTTCACCTACGCCGATATCGCGTCGGCCGTCGGGACGGACAAGGTGCAGGCCACCATCAAGAACCCGTCCGGCACGCTGGCCTCGAACAGCGTCGGCGTCAGCTGGGTGGACGCCGGCGGTTCCGCGGGCACGGGCAGCTCGTCGAGCCCACTGAGCGACATCACCGGATTCTCCCTGCGCCCGGGGTCGTTCCGACCGGCGGGCTCAGGACCGAGCGCGGTTGCGGCGTCACAGCAGCGGAGGTTTGGAGGCGTCGCGTCCTACCAAGATTCACGGACGGCCATCACGTCATTCACCGTGTTCAGGGCCGTGCGCGGACAGAAGCGGGGGAGGTCGTGTGTCGCAATCAAGAAGTCACGCGGCCACGCACATCCGTGCACCCGGTTGGTGCTGATGGGCTTCTTCACCCACAACGACGCCGCCGGGGCCAACCGCTTCCGCTTCACCGGGCGGATGCGCGGTCACAAGCTCCTGCCGAGCAACTACGTGCTGCAGGTCGTACCGCACACATCCGCGGGTGCGGGGCACATGAGAACGAAGTCGTTCCGGATCACCAAGGGGTGAGACCGGTCGGCAATTGGCGATCCCGCTGTTCGCCCTGCGCACGGGTCGGAGGGACCAGCGTATGTGGCGAGCGGGAAGCCCGGCGGGTGATCCCGCCGGCGGGTGGCCTCCGGATCCCGGATTCTGTGCCCCGGCGATTCGGAGGCTGCCCCCATGGCATTGGCAGTGGAGGCCCGGTCTCAGATCGGCCTTCGAAAAAAACTGTCGAAGTTCCCGCGCGGCCGGTAAAATCCTGACATAGAGCCATTGCTGAATCATCAAGACGTACGCGGGCAGGTGGCTGAGGCGGACGCTCGGGCCGACGAGCTCCCTGAGGCCATCGAGAGGTTCAACCTGGGGCTGCTGCTCGAGGAGCACGGCGACCGGGACGCCGCTGAGCTCGCCTACCGGCAGGCCGACGATTGGGGCCATGCCGGCGCGACCATCAATCTGGCCGTGCTGCTGGAGGAGCGCGGCGAGGTGGGCGATGCGGAGATCTGTTACCGCCGCGCGCTGGACCGAGGCGACCGCGACGGCGCGTTCAACCTCGGCGCGCTGCTCGAGGGCCAGGGTGACCTGGCCGGCGCCGAGGAGGCCTACGAGATCGCGGCCACCGGTGGTCATGCGGAGGCCGCCGTCAGCCTTGGCGAGCTGCATCGTCGCGGTGACGCCGTCGACGCAGCCCCGGCCCAGGCGCCGGGCACGGACCGCTCCGATCTCGGCCGCCGTCGGCGCCGGCCTTCACCGCGCCGTGCCGCGCTCGTGTCGGCCGTCCCCGCGACGGCGCTGGCCGCAGCCGTCGCGGTGAGCATGTTGCCGTCGAACACGTCGCGGCGTCCGGTGCACGCCACCGCGCCCTCGCACGCCGGCGTCCCGCCACCGGTAGGGGCGGCCGCGACACATCAGACGCAACCTACGGCCGCGGTCAACGCCACCGCCAACCATGCAGCACGCGTGGTCCCGAGGCGCAGCCACAAGCCCAAGCACAAGCCAACGGTGGTAGCGACCCCCGCGCCCACGACGGTGGCGGCCCGTCCCGCGCCGACCACCGCACCCACCTATGTCGCGCCGTCCGGGATCAGCGGCACGAGCTCCGGCGTTGTCAGCGCCGGCACCTCCGGCGGAGACTCCGGTCCGAGCACGTATTCCCCGCCCGTCGTGCCGACGGCTCCGTCGTCGCCGCCGGTCTCCTCGCCGCCGCCGGCTTCGTCACCCCCACCCTCCGCGCCCTCCGGCTCAGGCGGGACGTCAGGCAGCGGCAGCTCCGGGTCGAGCGGCGGCTCCGCTTCGAGCGGCGGCTCCGGGTCGAGCGGCGGCTCCGGGTCGAGCGGCAGCGGAACCGTCAGCGGCGGCGGCTGAGCGCGCCGGCAGAACGCGCTGGGTCTACCGCCCCACGGTCAGTTGCCTGCTCGCGCTCGTGGCGCTCTGACCAAGCGGCTTGAAGCTGGCGCGCGCGCTGAGCGTCAATCGCTTCGCCCCGCGGAGCAGCGTACGGCCCTGCCGGGTCAATTCGACTTTGATCCTCGTCAGGCCGGCCTGCTGGAACGTGACCGTGGCCACCGCGACGGTGACCTTCCTGCCATGATTCTGCGCGTGATACCAGGACACGAGCAGGCGTCCGGGCGTGGGTGCCGCAAACGAGGCCGTCCAGCCGTCAAGCGTCAGCAGCGTCTTGATCGTGCCTCCCTTACCCCGTGGCGTCAACAGCTTGATCAGCTGTCCGCGTAGGGTGGCTGAGCTCACCGCCGGCGTCACCCCCCGCTGGCCGGTCACGGCCGGAGGATGCACGGCGGGAGCTGAACCGGGCGGGACGGCCGGCACCTGACCCTGCTGGCTACCGCTCTGGGGCGTGGGCGTCGGCGTGGGGGTCGGCGCGACGGTTCCGAGCGCCGCGTTGATCCCCGTCACCACCGCGCCGGCCGGAAGCGAGAGGGACGCCGCGCCGGCGAGCATGGACGTGTTGTTGTAGTACTGCGGCACGCGATCGCCGGTCGCGCTGAAGCCGAGCCTGTAGCAGCCGGCGGTCAGGCCGGACAGCGTGTAGGTACCGTTGGCCCCGGTCTGCGCACTGGCCACGGTATTGCCGCCCGCGTCATACGCGCGCACGAGCGCGCCCGTCAACGGCCGGTTGCCCGCGGACGCGTCGACCACCGTTCCACTGATCTGGCCCAGTGCGGGGGACGCCGGCAGGGTGTCGAGCAGTGACTCGATGGAGCACTGGAACCCGGCCGTGTTGGACAGCTTCAGGTAGTACTGATTGCCCGTGCCCATCGTGAACACGTTGCTCCCGCTCGTGGTGTTGATGGTATTCGTGCCGGGCCCGGTCGCCGTCAGGAACGGCGACGTCGGCCGCCCCGCGTAGTACACGGCCGTCAGATCCCACGATTGGATTGCGTGACCGGCGCCCGCGTATGCCTGGTAGGCGATCCGGACCGGAGAGTTGGAGGGCTGCGCCGACGCGATCGTCTGCCCGGTGAGGACGTTCTGGCCGACCTCATAGCCGGACCACACGATCTTCGCCGGCCAGTTGTCAGTCACGTACTGCGCACTCGCCTGGTCCCCAGCCAAGTTGTTCTCCCCGTTCCCGCTCAGGTAGCCGCCGCCCATGACGACGAGTGCGGACACCTTCTGCTGAACCAGCTGGGTGCCGGTCAACGAGCTGATCGCGTCCGCCCGTGACTTCAGAAGCGCTGCGAGGTTTCCCATGTAGCCGATCGAGACCACCGCCACGCTCCCGTTGGCCTGCGAGGCGAGCGCCTGCCGGTACACCTTCACCGCGGTGTCAGGCACGGGAGCGGACGCTGGGGCGAGCGGGCCGCACGACCCCAGGTACGGCGATCCCGTGTCGGCTCCGGTCACGGCCCCCTGAATGCCGATCGGGATTGACGCCGAGCCGTAGAAGTTGTCGATCGCCGCGACACATTTCCACTGGTCTGCCGCAACCGTACGGTAGGTGGGGGTGTTCACGGCGATGGCGATGACCTTCGCCTCGCCATCATGTTGCATTGCGAGTGCGGAGGCGAGCGCACCCACGTCGTCAGCGTTGGTGAAGATGTCGGTGTCGATGATCATCGGCACAGGGGTAGCCGCGGCCGCGGTGCCGGGCGCTGCTGCCCATACCACGCATAGCAGCGATGCGCAGAACACCAGCACCGTCTCAGCGCAGCGCGGCACACGAACCCGCATTTTGACCCTGTAGCTCATCAGCCCCCCCCTTTGCGCGCGCGCAATCCGCGCGTGCTCACATTGGCGCCAGGCTGCCTCCGGCGGGAGGACAGCACGTCATGGCGCGCTGGCCCCGGTCGAACGCAGACAAGTCTACCGGTGATAACCCCGGTTCCGGCAAATAGTTCACCTGTTACATGTGTGATGTCACCTCATGACGAGGGTTGACCGACCGGCGGCGCCTGCAGCGGCAGGGCGACTGGCAGCGGGCGCTGCCGGCGCCGGTATCCGGCCGCCGCCTGGACGCTTGAATGACGCCATTTCGTTCCTCCTCGCACGGTGGGCACACCCTCCTCGTTCAGGCGGTCGGCGATCGCCTGCAACGTCATCCCGTCGGCGCGCATCTGTGCGATTCGCTCGCTGAGACCCGGATCGTCCGTCACCGCCCGGCGGCCGCTCGACTTGCCGTTCATCCGCGCCGCCCTTAGGCCGTTGCGCGTCCGCTCGCTCAGCCGGTCGCGCTCCCACCGGAGCACTTCGACGAGCATGTCGGCGGCGAAGCGTCCATCCACGGACTCGGTGTCAAGCCCATGTGCTGCGGCCACCAATCGGACGTTCAGGGTCGTGAGCCACTCGATGATGGTCCCCAGCTCGGTGGCTGAGTGTGTGATCCGCGAGAGGTCGGCCACGACGAGCCCATGGGCATCGCCGGAGCGGATCCGATCAAGCGCATAGCTGAGCGCGGGGCGGGACAGAGCCTTGCGGCTCCCTATTTCCCGCTCCGCCACCACCTCGGTCAGGACGAGACCGCGGCGGGTGCACTCCACCGATATCGCGGTGGCCTGCTCCTTGAGCTCCATCGTGCCGGCGGGTCCCGTACGGACGCAACTGGCGTAACCGACAACCGCGGTGCCGGGGAGCGGCATCCCGTTCCACGAAGGAAGGTAGCCGGTGTCGCCCTGGCCGTGACGCCTCCGCGTCGCGCCCGGCCCAGCTCCTCCCGTGATCCCTCGCAGTCCGTGACGCCGGCCCTCCATGCCGGCCCCACATTCATCTTCCATGTTTTCTCCCATCCTGCCCTCCTGAAAGCCCGCCGTCGAATGCGACCGAGAAGGTCAGCTCTCTCAGTCGCCACCTCGACCCGGTCGCATTCGGCTCGAGCCGAGATCAGTTGCTCAAGATTCCGGCGGACGGCACAGCGCCGCCCGCCGTGCGGCTATCCGGGGCGCTCGAGGCGGGGGGCACTCGCACAGAGCGGAGTGATGGACGGCAAGGTGACAATCCGGAAACATGGCACCGCCAGCAGCACGAGGGCCGTCACCAACAGCAGCGGCGTGGCAGGAGCACCGCCGGGCGCCGACGACTGGTCGCGGCCCTCGGGGCCTCCGGGGCCGTCGGGCAAATCCTTCGGCTGTGGCGCGGGCAGCGACGCTCCCTGCTGATCCGCCGGATGCCGCGTCACGGACGCGCGCCCTCGGCCGGAGGGCACGAACTCGATGACATCCGGTCCGGTCGACAATCCCGCAGGGACGACGGCCTCCGTGTACGCCGACGGGTTCGTGAGCGGGGCGCTACCGGCGGAGCCACCGGCGATCACCCCGCCTGCCGCACGCCGCGCCCATGATGACGCCGTCAGCCCGGTTGGACGGGGTGCGGCCCTGTGGGATCCGTTCGCTGTGCGGCTGCGGCGGCGTCCGTCCGGCAGCCTGGCGACGAGCGTGACCGCCCCTGTCGTCGGACCGCGGGAGTCGACATGCGGAGATCTTCCGCCCGTCTTCGTGGCGCCGGGGTACACGACCGCGGGCATTCCCTCGTCGCTGTCGGGCGTGGGACCGTCGGCCACCGGGGTGCCTGCCGGCGCAGGGCCTCCGGAGGCGTCTGGTGAGCCAGGTTTCGTCTCGTCGGCCGCCGCGCCGGGAATTCCCGCCGGCGAGACGGTGGTGGGTCCGGAGGACGCCGGCTTGGACTGTGTGCCCGTCGTTCCCGGGGAGGAGTTACAGCCCGCGCCGGTCGAACCCGAAGACCCGGTGGGGCCAGTCGTCGTCCCGCTTGCCGGCGGGCTGGTCGCAGCGGGCCCGGCGCCGCCGGCCGGGGTCGTGTCGGACGGGCTCCGCGAACCCGCGGCAGAGGACGAACCACAAGCGGCGGGACGTCCGGCCCCGCCCGTCGCCGGCGACGCGCCGGGCGTGGAGGAGCCGCCGGACGCGGAGGAGCCAGCGGCGGTCGACGAGCCGCCCCCTGCCGAGGAACCGCCCCCTGTCGATGTGCCACTCCCTGTCGATGTGCCACTCCCCGTCGATGTGCCACTCCCCGTCGAGGAGCCGCTCCCTGTCGAGGAGCCACCGGCCGTCGAGGAACCACCCTCCGTCGAGGAGCCACCGGACGTTGAGGACCCGCCTGCGGACCCGGGGCCCGCCTGCGCGGACGACCCGCCGGCCCCTGACGAGCCGCCGTTCGACGGCGAGCCGGTGGACGGGGACGACCCACCATTCCCGCCTGTTCCGGCCGACCGCGGCGAATCGGCCGTCGACGAAGATCCCCCGGCTTGGGAGGTCCCGTTGCCGCTCGAGGTCTGACCTGACTGGGACGGCGCTCCGGCCGACGGCGCACCGCTGCCGACCGCCGAGGATGAGCCCGGGTGAGATCCGGTCGCCCTGTTCGATCCCACCGCCGTGCCGCCGGAGGCTCCGGTTGCCACCGGGGCTGCCCACGCCGTCGAGGCGAGCAGGGCCACGAGAGCCACGAGAACGGATGAGACCATCACCGCGTTCCACTGCCAACGACGCCAGCGAAACGCCCAACACGACGTACAGCTATTCAGTAGGCCCCCCAACTAACAACCCCCCGGTCGCCGAAAGTCAGCCCTTCTATCCAACATACGCTCCAGACCTGGTGGTATCGACTAGAAGTTCTCGCTATTTGCGAAAAACCACCATCTCTTGTAGCTTCTATGACCGTCGGCGCCGGACCGGGTCCGGCCGGTACCTGTTGCCCAGCGGAGCTCCTGGACCCTGAGGCAGATCAGACTGCGCGCCGCCGCCGCGACGGCCGGGAGACGAGCCTCCTCTCCACCACCACGGCTGAGCGTGCGCTGGCGGCGCGGGCCGAGCCGCGGGCATTTCGCGCCGTGACCACCGCGACGATCCGGTACGCGACGTCCTCGGCGCCGACCGAGTACGTCTGCTTGGTGGCGTGTCTCACCGGCGAGCACCTCGTACGGCGGCAGCGGCGCCAGGCGTAGGAATACGACGTCGGGGATCCGGACCATGATCCCGTCGAGACCTTCAGTCTGGCGCCCCGGTCTGGAACGCCACGCAGCGTCGGCGCCTTGGTGTTCGCGAGGATCATGACCGTCCGGCGCGCCGCCGGGGATTCACCGGGGCCACTCGTCTGCCCGGGCCCGGAACGGCTGGCGCCACCAGAGCCGATGGCGCCCGGGGTCAGCGCCCCCACCGGCGCACAGGGCCCATACGTGCCGCCGCCAACGTTGACGTCGAGCAGCGCGCCGATGATCCCTGCCGAGGCGTCGGCCGGGCAGAACCTGGTTGTGGTCTCGTCATCCTGCGTGTACTCGGCGTTGAGCACCAGCTTGTGCGCGGTCAGATACGGCGCTGCGTCTCCACCGGACCCGGCGCATGGATCGCTGACATGGTTGCACTGCTCGATGATCATTCCGTCGAACAGCGACACGCCGGGAAGATGCGTTGGCCGGTCATTCTTCTGGAAGATCGCG
>DASZMK010000124.1:0-66909 GCA_035551855.1 Solirubrobacteraceae bacterium | reverse complement strand
TTTGAGGATGGGGAGGGTGAGCGTGGTCGGCCGGGTGATGTGGGCGCGCGGCCATGCACGGTGCGACAAATCCGGGGGTCGCCGGGAGATCTGGCACAGCACGCAGGCTCAGCCCCCCGCGTGCGCCAAACCCTCTCAGCGGTGCCGGATTTGTGGCATGGTGCACGCTGAAAACCGGTGCACCAGCCGGGGGTGAGTGACAACACGGTCACGGATGTCGCGAAAGACGCGCAGAGCCCGGCGCCACGGCCTGCCCCCTCCCGCTGTTCGTTGCCCGTGCCTGTCTCGCCCGGGTCACCTGCGCTCCCCCACGGCCCAGACCCGCCACGCGCGAGCTCGGGGCGGGGGCCGCGGGCAGTGAGCGGGGCTTTGCGAGTGGGCCGTGGAGGGATCGAACCTCCGACCTTGGGATTAAGAGTCCCCTGCTCTACCAGCTGAGCTAACGGCCCTTGGAGAAGGCGATGTTACCCCGGCCGACATGGAAACGCTTGGGGGCGGACGCCGCGGGGCGGCCGCCGAAGGATGGCCGCCACGGGACGGGCGCCGGCAGGCCTGGGTCAGCAGCTCTGGGCGAGCGTGGGCTGGGTCTTGGCCGTGTTGATCTGGGAGAGAACGGTCTTGCGGGACGCCTTGGGGACCATCGACGCCGCCTTGGCCCCGGCCAGGTCGCCCTCACGGTTCTGCTTGGCGGCGTACGCGGAGATGGCGAGACATTCAAAGCCCTTGACCGAACTTGGGTCGGCGAGCGTCTCGGCATCCCAGGCCTGGGCCTCCTGGGAGTACTGGCCGAGGGCGCCGTAGGCGTTGGCGGCGAGGATGGCCACATTGGGGTCCGGGGACTTGGTCAAGGCCACGTAGCGCTGCCAGGCGGAGGTGACGCCCGCCAGCTCCTTCTTACCGGCGGCCGTGTAGGTCTGGGTCGCCGAGTTGTACCCGTTGCCGGAGGCCGCTTCCCAGCGCGCGGTGATGAGGGCGCTCCAGGCGGCCGGGTTGTTCGGATTGGCCTTCGTCTGCGCCAGGGCCGTCTTCTCCTGCTGGCTGATGATGGAGCTCTGCTGGTTGGACCCGTTGCCGGTGAACGCGTTGAGCAGTCCGCCGACGCCGCTCCCGGTCCCGACGCCGAACAGCACCAGGCCACCGCCCATGAGCACCGCGAGACCGAGGTACACCGCCTGCACGGTGCGGCGGCGGCCGCGGCTGCGGAGGTCGAACAGCATGGCGTCAGGCCTCGAGGTCGCCGGGGCCGTCGACGCTGCCCAGCTTGATCAGCTCAGCGGCGGCGCGTCTGGCGTCTCGGCGATCGGCGAGCTTGAGCATGACGATGCTGGCAATGAAGAGGATCACGAGCGGCAGCGTCTCCAGGCCCGTCGTGACCGGGTCCGCGCCTGGCATCGCTGCTGCGATCACGGCGATGATCACCGTAGCGTAGCGCCAGTGCCGGGTCAGGGTGCTGCCGTTTATGACCCCCAGCTGACGGAGGCCCAACAGCGCGAGCGGAAGCTGGAAGGCCAGGCCGATCGCGCCCATCGTCAGAACCTCGAACGAATACAGCGGCTTGGCCTGGACCAGGTTGTTGAAGTCCTGGCTGTGGTAGCCCTGGAGGAACCTGACCGCGGCCGGCAGGACGATGACGTACGTGAACACCACACCGGCCACGAACAGCGCCGGCGCGGCGAATATGATCGGCGTGGCGACTCTTCGCTCGGTGGGGCTGAGGGCCGGAATCATGAACGCATACGCCTCGTAGAGCAGGATCGGCAGCGTGATCAGCACGGCGAAGTAGAAGGAGACCGTGAGGGTGGTGGTGAAGCCCTCGCCGACGCCGAGCGTGACCGGGATCGTCTTGGGATTGGTCTGGGGCAGCGCGTTGGCGCCCGCCTTCAGCTGCTGAGCGGCAGCGGCCAGCAGCGTCGCGTCGCCGGCGGAGACGTCGGAGGAGCGGGAGAGCGCCTGCAGCAGAGAGGCCGAGTTCGCGAAGTGGTGGGCCGCCGACACCGAGTCCTTCGTCAACCCGCCGAGATGGTTGGCCGCCGCGTGGGAGGCCGATGACAGCGGCCGGTTGAGCAGGTTCAGCAGCGCGGAGCTCTGCCAGAAGCACACCCCAAATGCGACGGCGAGCGCAACGCCGCACACGATCAATCGACTGCGCAGCTCGTCGAGATGATCGACGATGCTCAGGCGATCCTCATGCCCGATTGGGCGGAGAACCTTCGGCATCGGCCTACAGCCCGTCGGTCGCGGCTAGGAGCGCTCGGATCCAGCGCTGCCGGATCCAGGGGTGGCGGCGGGCTCGCTGGAGCCCGGCGTCGATTCCGGCATGGGTGTGGCCTGCGAGATGGTCGGCTTGTCCTCGTCGTCCTTGGAATGGCCGGTGATCCCGTCCTTGAACTCGCGCATCCCCTGGCCGAGGCCCCGTCCGATGCCGGGCAGCCGCTTGGGCCCCATGATCAAGAGGACGATGATGAGGACGACGATGATGTCAACGGGCGGACTTCGGAACATTGCTCGGAGCCTCTCCAGGTGTGGGAAGACAAGCGTAGCGAGCCTGGTCAAGCGGGATGTGTCCAACCGTCTCAAGGTGACTCCGGCCCGGGCCGATATACCGATCGAGCAACCATGAGCCACCGCCCAGACCGCCAAACAATCCGCCGAATCGTCCTTCCCAGCGGGCGCACCATCGAGGTCGTCCGGTTCTACTCCGAGGACGAGGCTCCCCACGGGCTGCATGTGTGCCCGGAGTGCGATTCCGAACTGGTCCAGCCGGTGGACTGGGCGGAGGCGCCCCAGGGATTGTGGCAGCTGCTGCTTCAGTGCCCCAACTGCTTCTGGCTCGATGAAGGCATCTTCGACCAGGACCAGGTCGACGCTCTGGAGGAGCACCTCGACGACGGTCTGACTGAGATGCTCTCCGATCTCCGCCGCCTGACCCAGGCGAACATGACCGAGGAGATCGAGCGGTTCGCCGCTGCGCTGAACGCCGACCTCATCCTGCCTGAGGATTTCTGAGCCGTCGAGCCGGTGAGGCGACGCCTCGGCGATCGCTTCCGGCTAGCCGGCTAGGCGTACCGCTCGACGACGCCGTCGGCGACCAACTCGAGCGCGGAGCGCTGCCGCGCGGCCAGATCCGGCAGCGACCGCTTGGCCGCAGACACGTGCTCGAGCGCCCGGGCCCGGCACAGGCCGAGCGCGCCCGTCACGGCGACCTGCTCACACACCTCGGCCGCTCGTTCGGTGCTCGTCACCGAGCGCAGATCAAGGGCATGCAGACGGGGATCGCGCTCCCGGGCGAGAATCAGCGGCAGGGTCACCGTCCCGTCCATCAGGTCGGTCCCCCGCGGCTTGCCGGTTCGCTCAGGTGGGCCGGTGACGTCGAGCACGTCATCGAGCAACTGGAAGGCCAGGCCGATTCGCTCTCCGAAGGTGCCCAGTGCGGACAGATGCCGGTCATCCGGCTCCTCGTCGGCACCGGCATACAGCGCCCCCAGCTCGCACGCCGCCCGGAAGAGCACGGCGGTCTTGAGCCGGCAGCGCTCGAGGTACCGGTCGACCGAGACCGCCCGCCATGCGTCCGCCCGCTGCATCAGTTCGCCCGCCGCCAGCTCCGAGCTCGCCCGGGACAGCACCTGCACGGCTGCGATGGATCCGGAGGTCACGAGCTCGGCAAACGCGCGGGAGAAGAGCAGGTCGCCCGTCGCGGTGGCGGCCAGCCGGCCGCCGGACGCCATCACCGTTGGCCGGCCACGGCGAAGCGGCGAGCCGTCCAGCACATCGTCGTGGACGAGCGTCGCGCTGTGAACCAGCTCGACCGCGACGGCGGCGCGCAGCAGCTCATCGGACTCAGGCGGCGGGGCTCCCGCCGCGAGGAAGAGCAGCAGCGGGCGCAACCGCTTACCGCCGGCGGCGATCGTGTCCCCGGCGAACCGCCCCAGCAGCGAGCCGTGACCGGTGGCCAACGCCCCCAGTCGCTCTTCCAGCCTGACCATCAGGCGCGCCGCCGGCTCGCCGCCGGCCTGTCTGACCGCCTGCACCGGGTCCTGGAGCACGGTCACCGTGGCACCTCGCCGACGTGCAGCGCGATGATGCCGCCCGCGGTGACCCGGTAGCTGATAGAGCGCAGCCCCGCCCGCCACATGGCCGCCGCCAGGCCGTCCGGAGGTGGAAACCGGCGAACCGAGCTGGGGAGATAGGTATAGGCGTCGGGATCGCCGGCCAATCGGCCAAGCGCCGGAACGATCCGATCGAACCACACCTCCAGAAACGTCGACAGAGGTGGACGGGTCGGCGTCGTGATCTCCAGGACGACGACGCGGCCGCCGGGCCGGACGACCCGCGCCATCTCGGCGAGACCGCGATCCAGATCGGAGAAATTCCGGGCGCCAAAACCGACCGTCGCGGCTTCGAACTCGCCGTCGCTGTAGGGAAGCGCCAGCGCATTCGCCGGCTCGAAACGCAGCTCGACCCCACCGGGAATGACGCCGGCCATTCGCTTGCGTTGCGCCTTCTCCCGCGCCAGCTCGAGCATCCGCTCCGAGAAGTCGGCGCCGACGACGGTTCCGCCGGGCGCCACACGCCGGGCCAGCTCGAGCGCGAGGTCGCCGGTCCCCGTGGCCACATCGAGGGCACGAGCGCCGGGACGCACAGCCGCCAGATCCGCCGCCCGCCGACGCCACTGATGGTGGAGCCCCGCCGTCATGATCGCATTCATCCGGTCGTAGACGCCGGCGATCCGGTCGAACATCGCCCGGACCTGTGGCTCCGGCAGGGTTCCGGCGTCGCTCGGCGAGCGACTCGGCCGGTTTGCGCCCGCCGCCGGCGAAGGTGGACTCGCCGTCATCGTCCCCCGCTCCAGCGTGAGCTACTGGAGCTCGGAGAGGAAGGTGACGAGGGCGTTGAACTTGTTGGGAGACTGCTGCGCCAGGCTGGCGAACGACGGCATCGGCGCCGTCGGGTTGCGGAGCGTCGACGCGATCGCCTGCGGGCGCAGGATCTGCCCCACGTGGGTCAGGTTCGGCCCGGGACCGTTGTTGCCGTTGGTGCCGATCACATGGCAGGCGAGGCAGCCGGACTGGCCGACGACCAGCTCTCCGGCCTTGAACGTCGCTGCCTGAGCAGCGGTCAGGTTCGACGGCGGAGCCATGTCCACCGAGTTCGGCGAGCCGGTGTTGGCGCCTGAGTAGGTGAGAAAGGCCATGGCGAAGATCGTGGTCAGGCCCGCGGCCAGAGCGACCGGGCGGCGCTCGATCCGTCGTTCCGGGCTGCGGTCGTAGAACGGCAGCAGGAACAGCAGGATCATGCAGATCGTCGGCACGCCGATCGTCGCCAGGTCGGTGAACTTGGGGATGTTCTTCATCACCCTGAGGACCTCGAACAGGAAGAAGAAGTACCAGTCCGGGCGGGGGACGTACGTCGTCGTCGTGGGGTTGACCTTCGGCCCCATCTCGGCCCCGAACATCAGCGACAGGAAGATGATGACGGCCAGGACCAGGACGGCCATGAGCGAGTCCTTGGCGACCGCATACGGGAAGAACGGCTTGCCCTCGTTCTTCAGGATCGCGTATTCGCGGAGGTAGCGTTCCTTCTCGGCCTGGTTCATGCTCGCATCACCTGGGGCGGCCGGGTCGTCATACCTGCGACTCCCGCATGTCAGGCAGCTCCTCGGCCTTGAGCCACGGAGGCGCCGAGATGCCGAGCTTGGTCACCAGATACAGGTGGGCACCGATGAGGCCCGCGATGAGCGCGGGGATCAACATCATGTGGATGGCGTAGAAGCGCTGCAGAGTCGTCGCTCCGAACTCCGGGCCGGCGCGCAGGAAGTCCGACAGGTACGGGCCGATGAACGGGCCGGTGCCGTTGATGTTCACGCCGACGATGGTGGCCCAGTAGGACTTCTGATCGAACGGCAGCAGGTACCCGCTGAAGCCCATCGCCATCGTCAGGATCAGCAGCACGACGCCGATGATCCAGGTCAGCTCCCGCGGGTACTTGTAGGCGCCGAAGAAGAACACGCGCCCCATGTGCAGGAAGATCAGGACGATCATCACCGAGGCGCCCCACTTGTGCATGCCGTGCACGAACTGGCCCAGGAACACGTTGTCGTTGATGTTGCGGATCGACTCGTACGCCCCGCCCTGGACGTTGGGGTCGTAGAACATCGCCAAAAAGACGCCGGTGATCGCCTGGTTGAGGAAGGCGAACAGCGTCGCCGATCCCAGCGTGTAGGCCCAGTTGATGCCGCGCGGAACCTTGCGGAACAGCAACCACCGGACGCCGCCGGACAGCGAGGTGCGCTCGTCGATCCAGTCGACGACGGTGATCCCGGCCTCGGCGGCGGTCTCGACCGGGGTTGGCTTCGGCCCGTTCTCGCCCGGGCGCTTGGGCCTGGGCTGCAGAGCCTTGGGCAGTGGGGGTGCGGGAAGCTTGGGCATCAGGGGAGATGGGGGCCCTTGGCGGTGTCGAAGCGGGCGGGGTACAGATATTGGCCGATGCCGTTGAGCGGCTGTGCCGGGTCACGTGGAGAGAACGCCTGCAGCTGGTCGTTGACCGAGTAGCGCGGGCCCACCTCCACCAGGCCCGAACCGGTGTTCAGCCGGGTGAAGAACCGATCCAGCGGTCGGACGGGAGGGCCGCCCACGACCTGACCGGTGAAGTCGTACACGCCGCCGTGACACGGGCAGACGAAGCGTGCCGCGGCCGCGACGAACCGGACCGGACAACCGAGGTGCGCGCAGCGCGAGGACAGCGCCACCCACCGGTTGTACTGGTTCTCCGGCTGGGTGTCGATCGACGGGTTGCGGGTGCGCACGTACGCGATCGAGTCCCCCGCCTCGCCGATGTTCTCGACGATCGTGATGACCTTGGTCGTGTAGTTGCTCGCGGTGAAGTCGCTCGGCGGCCCGATCGGCTGCCATTTCCACGGCAGGCGGCTGAAGATGGGGCCGATCGCGAAACCGAGCGCCGGCAGGGCGATGGCCGCGGTGGCAACCGCGCCTGAGCCCTGAGCCACGACGTTCATGAACCGCCGACGCGTGACGGTCTCGCCCTCGAACGAGCCCGGCATCTGCCGATCGGCCGTGTACTTCGACTTCATTCCTTCTTTGTGTCGATCTGCCACTTGTTCCTTCGTTCAACCGCAGCTAAATGACATTGAACGCGCCGGGAAGATTACCGTCAACAAAGATCCGGGCGTCACTTGCCCGCCTCAGCGTGTCCGGGAGACGACCGCGTCCCCGGCGCGCTGCAGCGCGACCGCGGCACCGTCGTCGCCGGCCCGCGCCAGGGCCTTCGCCGCCTGATGATCAGGGCTTCCGCCCCACCCGATCGCGGCCGCCCCGGCCCGCCAGACGGCCTCGGCCAGAGGCGGGTTGGAGGCGGCCTGCGCCTGCGCCAGGAGCGAGATCAGGTCGGCCAGCTCGGCGACGGCGTCTAGGTCGCCGAGCGCCGCCAGCCGCGAGAGGCCGAGCGCGTAGAGCTGGTCGCCGAGGAGCAACGCCAGATCAGGATCGGCGCAGCGGACGACGCGCGGCGAGCCGTAGTGCAGAAGCGAGCCTTCCAGGATCATCTCGAGCAGGAGTTCGTATTCGGCCCGCTGTCCGGCCGCGCGGGGACCCGCGGCGGCCATCTGCGGCGGGCCTGGATGCGGCGTCTCCGGCAGGTCGGCATCGAGCACCGAGTCCGCGAGTGTTCCGCCCGCGTCGAGGAGGGCCCGGCGAAGGCTCGTGACGGTCACGTCCAGCGCTCCAGCCGAGCAAACGCGCGGACCGCCGCCTCCACCGTGCGCTCGAGCTCCTCGGGACCGTGCGCCAACGAGGGGAACCAGGCCTCGAACTGCGAGGCCGGCGGATACACGCCCGCCGCCAGGAGCGCTCGGCACCACCGGCCGTAGGCTTCGGTGTCGCACGCCGCTGCGGCGGCGTAGCTGTCGACCGGAGTGTCTGAGAAGAAGACGGTCAGCAGACCGGGGAGGCTCTGGATCTGGACGGCCACCCCGGCGCCGGCGGCGGCCTCGCCCAATCCGCGGGCGAGCGTGTCGGTGGTGGCGGCGAGCTTCGCGTACGCGGCGTCGCCGAGCTGCTGGAGGGTGGCCAGCGCCGCGGCGACCGCCAGGGGATTCCCGGACAGGGTCCCCGCCTGGTAGACGTCCCCGGCGGGCGCGATCCGCTCCATGAGCTCCCGGCGGCCGCCGTACGCCGCCGCCGGCAGGCCGCCGCCGATGATCTTGCCCATGATCGTCAGGTCAGGCAGCACCTCGTAGCGCTCCTGGGCCCCGCCGCGCGCGACCCGGAAGCCGCTGATGACCTCGTCGAAGATCAGCAGGGCGCCGTTGTCGTCGGCGGCGGAGCGCAGGACTTCGAGAAACCCGGCCGCCGGCGGTACGACGCCCATGTTGGCCGGCACGGGCTCGGCGATGATCGCCGCGACCCTGGCACCGGCCAGAGCCTCGCGCAGGGCTGATTCGCTGTTCCAGGGCACGATCACGGTCTCGGCAGCGGCAGCGGCGGGAACGCCGGGGCTGGCGGGGATGCCCTGCGTGGCGAGCCCGGACCCGGCCTCGGCCAGCAGGCCGTCGACATGGCCGTGGTAGGCACCGGCGAACTTGAGCACCTTGTCGCGACCCGTCACCGCGCGGGCCAGGCGGATGGCGCTCATCGTCGCCTCGGTCCCGGAGGAGGTCATGCGCAGCATCTCGACCGACGGGATCCGCCCGGCAACGTCCTCCGCCAGCTGCACCTCGCCCTCGGTCGGTGCACCGTAGCTGGTGCCCCGTGCCGCAGCCGCCGTGACCGCCGCCAGCACCGCCGGATGCGCGTGGCCGAGGATCAGCGGGCCCCACGAGGAGACCCAGTCGACGTACTGGTTGCCGTCGACGTCTGTGAGCAGCGGACCGGAGCCGGACGCGACGAAGATGGGGTCCCGCCCGATCGAGCGCATCGCCCGCACGGGCGAGTTGACCCCGCCCGGTAGCACGCGCTGGGCCCGCCCGTACAGCTCCGACGACCGCGGAGTGGTGTCTGTGACCTCGCTCACACGCCGGCGTGCTCGCGTTCCCAGGCGCGGTACTCGTCTGTGAAGTAGAGCAGCCGGATCTTCTTGAATTCGGTGGAGGAGTAGAGCGTGGCCCGCTCGGTGATGCCGGTGTCGGAGGCGATCGAGTCGAGGATCGCGTCGCACTCCTCCTTGGAGCGGCCGTGAGCCATCGTGAACACCGAGTACGGCCAGTCCTGGTAGGTGGGCCGCTGGTAGCAGTGCGAGATCCCGCGAAACGCGGCCATCCGCATGCCCAGCTCCAGGACGCGGTCGTCAGGCACCCCCCACACGCCCATCCCGTTGGCGCTGAACCCGGCACGGCGGTGAAACAGGATCGCCGCCACCCGGCGCAGCAGACGCCGCTCCTGCATCCCCGCCAGATGCTCGAGCAGCCTGTTCTGCGAGATTCCCAGGGCCACGGCGGCCGGCGCGTAGGGCTCTGCGATCACCGGCATGTCGCCCTGGAGGGCCCGGATCACCGCCTGGTCGAACTCGTCGTAGGGCTGGGCCTCGGTCTCAGCGGGCTCGGCCGCCTCCCCGGAGGCCTTGGCCAGCGCCTGAGTGTCGCCCTCCATCTCCAGGTCCATCCGGATCTTGAACAGCTTGAGCGTCGGCAGCTGCCGGACGGACTCGGCGCCGGCAATCCGGGCGAGAACGTCCAGCGTCCCCTCCAACCCCAGGGGTGAGTCAGGCTCGGTGGCGATCGTGAACCAGATGTTGAACTCGTGGTTGCGCAGATAGTTGTGCGAGACGCCGGGATGGGCGTTGATCACGTTCGCCGCGCGCCAGGGGTTGTCCGGGTCGACCTTGGCCGCGACGAGCATCGACGAGTACCCCAGAGCGCGCGTGTCGAAGATCGGCGTGACCTGACGGATGATCCGCTCCTGGAGCAGCTCCGAGACGCGGCTCATCGCCTGCTCCTCGGTGATGCCGGCCTCGGCGGCGACGTGCTGGTACGGGCGGGGGGCGATCGGAAAGCTGCCCTGCATCAGGTTGAGCAGGCGCTTGTCGAGATCGTCGAGGACGACCGCCGCCCCGTGCTTGCGGCTGCGCAGCTTCGGACCGTGCTGACCCGGGTGCCGGTCCGCTTCGATCCCGTCTCGAATGTGCCTGTCCGCGTCGTGGGAGCTGTCTATTGAAGCCATCGGGCGGCATCCTTCGCGTGGTAGGTGATGATGATGTCGGCTCCGGCGCGGCGGATGGATGTCAGCGCCTCGAGCACCGCGGCCTGCTCATCAAGGTACCCGGCGGCCACAGCCGCCTTGAGCATCGCGTACTCGCCGCTGACGTTGTATGCCGCCAGCGGCATCGCCGTGGCCTCCTTGACCCGCCGGATCACGTCCAGATACGGCAGCGCCGGCTTGACCATGAGGATGTCGGCACCCTCCTCCACGTCCTCGAGCGACTCCCGCACGGCCTCGTCGCCATTGGCCGGATCCATCTGGTAGCCGCTGCGGTCGCCATAGGCCGGCGTGGAGTCGGCGGCATCGCGGAACGGCCCGTAGAACGCGGAGGCGAACTTGGCGGAGTAGGCGAGGATCGGCGTCTCGGTCAGGCCATCCTCGTCGAGCGCGGCCCTGATCGTTCCCACGCGGCCGTCCATCATGTCGCTCGGCGCGATGATGTCCGCGCCCGCCCTCGCCTGGGAGACGGCGGTCCGCGACAGGAGGTCCAACGTGGCGTCGTTGTCGACGGCTCCGTCCGAGCGCAGAACCCCGCAATGCCCGTGGCTGGTGTACTCGCACAGACAGAGGTCGCAGATGACGAGCAGATCCGGGTGCGCCTCCTTGATCGCCCGCGTGGCCAGCTGGATGATGCCCTCCTCGTCCCAGGCGCCGGAGCCCTCCTCGTCCTTGGCGGCGGGGATGCCGAACAGGAGGACCGCGGGGATATCCAGCTCCTTGGCCTCGCCCGCCTCGGCGACGGCGTGGGCGATGGACAGCCGGTCGACACCCGGCATCGCCGCGATCGGCTCACGCCGGTCGACCCCGTGGGCGATGAACATGGGGTAAACGAAATCTGCGGCCTGCAGGCGCGTCTCGCGCACCAGACCGCGTAACGCGCGGTTGGCTCTCAGCCTGCGCAGGCGGGTCTGCGGGAACGGCATATCTGTCAAGCGAGGATACCGGCGGCGCCCGCCCGGCCGGCCGGCTACGGCCGGACGACCCACTGGCGCAGGGCGCTCTGAGGCGCAACACTGCATGACAGGTGGCGTATGACCTTGATCGCCTCGGCTGGTTGCAGTTCCAGCAGCTGTGCACTCGACTGCTGAACCTCGATTGCGCGGTCCCGCAGCGGGCATGGACGGGCGACGCCGACCGCTGGCGCCTGGTGCGGGTGGAAGCGGGGGTGGGCCCGCCGCTGCTGCCCTACCGGCTCCCCGGACCGGTGCTCATCCAGGCCGCGTGGGTGGCGCCGGGCCTCGGCACGCGCATCCGCGCCGCCGTCGACCGCTTGGCCTATGAGCACTCCGAGCATGCGCGAGACCTGGGCTCCTACCTCCTGCTGTGCAACGGCGAGCTGGAGCCGCCACTGGCCCAGCCCGCCGGCGACAGGGATGTTCTCGTCGGCGCGATGGGCAGGCACGAGATCGGCGCTCGGATCGACGCCCTCCCCGGGCTGCGCCTGCTGATGCCGTCGCTCCTCGGCCTGCGCCCACTCGATGGGCTGGTCGACGGAGACGCGGCGGCACGGTCGACGCTTGACCGCGGGGCCGCCCACGAGCTGGCGGAGGTGTTCGTGCCCACCCGTGCCTACCACCGCGCGCTGTCGGTGCTGGGCGCGCACCGCTTCACCGTCCTCACCGGCCCTCCGGAGATGGGCAAGACGGCGATCGCCCGGATGATTGGGCTGGCGAGGATGACGGCGGGGTGGGAGGTCCACGAATGCACCAGCCCGGACGAGGTCGCACGGGTGCGCGACCCCGGCGCCCAGCAGGTGTTCATCGCCGACGACGCCTTCGGCTCCACCGAGTACCGCGCCGACGCCGCCGAGCGCTGGGCCCGGGACATGGACCGGCTGTTGCACTCATTGGACGATCGTCATTGGCTGATCTGGACCTCACGTCCAGCTCCGCTGCACGCCGCGCTGCGACGATTGCACCGGGAACGGGGTGCCGAGCGCTTTCCGGCGCCGGCGCGTGTGCTGGTCGACGCCGGCGACCTCAACGTCGCTGAGAAGACGCTGATCCTCCTCCGCCACGCCAAGGCAGCCCGTCTGCCCGAGAGGACGCGGCGCAAGCTGCGCCTGCGTGGCTCCGCCATCGCCGAGAACCGGCACTTCACCCCGGAGCGGATCCGGCGGCTGGCGGCAAGGCTCCGGGACGACCAGGAGAACGTGACCAAGGCGATCGACCGCGAGCTGATCACGCCGACGGAGGCGATGGCCACCTCACTGGGCACCCTCGCCGACGAGCACCGCGACCTCCTGGTGGCGCTGCTCGACACCCCGCCCGGCCCGGCCACCGAACGCGAGCTGACCGCGGCCCTGCGCCGCCACCATGAGGGCGCGCTGTCCCATCCTCCGGCCGAGCTCGTCGACCGGCTCAGCGATCATTTTCTGCGGGTGATGGCGTGAGAGTCACATGGGTGCATCCCACGTGGCGTGATCTCGTCATCGAGCGACTGAGCGCCGAACCGGCGCTCCGGCGCCATTTTCTCGGCCACTGCGCGGTGCACGGGATCGTGCTGGCGCTGTCGGTGGCCGGGGGCGCATCCGGTCAGCGGCGGCTGCCGCTGGTCGGTGGGGACGAGGATTGGGACACGCTGGGCGACCGGCTGTACGCGCTGGCCCCTGAGCTGGAGGTAGCCGAGCTGAGCGAGCTGATGACCGCCCTCGCGACGACGATCGGTGCCCTGGAGCCGGCTCCCGCCGACAGCGAGGCGCGGGTGCTCGCCGGGATGTTGCTGACGCGGGTCGCACACCGGTGGGATCGCGACCACGCCGTGATCCCGCTCGCCGCTCTTGACGCCTGGCTCACGCTGTCACGATGCCTGGAACCGCCGCCTGCGCTCCCCTCGCTGGCGGCGACATGGGCCGAGCTGCTTCCGGTGCGGGCTCCGGCGCTCGATGACGTGGGGGAGGTCCACCGATTCTGCGACTGGCTGATCCTGTGCACCCTCCTGGCCGACTTCGCCGCCGACGAGCTCCTGGCGCTCGGCTACTGCTCGGAGCAGATCGCGCTGATCGTGGAGTTCATCGACGGTGTTGCCGCCGATCCTGAGACACCGTGTGCCGAGCCGGCGGCGCGCGGTCTCGAGACGGCGGCCCTGCTCTGCCCGGAGGTGAGCTCCCGGGCGCGCCAGGCGGTCAGGGCGCTGGGGCAGGACGCCTTGGAGACGTGGATCGGGCGGCCGCCGGCTGACGCCGAGACCACCTGGACCGACGGCTTCGACGTCGACCGGGTCCTCGCCGACCTCTGATCAGCGGCCGCGGTTCCCGGGGCCGGTCAGACGAGCGTCCAGGGCTCGATGTGATGCGAGGTGACCAGCCCGGCCTCGACATACGGGTCGGCCGCGGCGAATCGCTCAATCTCCTCGCGCGGAACCCCCTGCCACACGATCGCGCCGCCGGTCGGCGGCCTGCCGAGCGCGCCGGCCATGATCACCCGCCCGGCGTCCTTCTCGGCGCGAATCCGCTCCAGGTGCGCATCGCGGTACGGGCCCCGGCGGTCCGCCATGTCCTCGACGTAGGTGTACAGCAGCAGGTGGGTCTCGGGGTCGCTCATCTTGTTCCTTCGAAGAACCTACCCATGAGCGGTACCCTTCGCAATCCATGAGCAACCTCGACCGACGCAGCGGCTACACCCCGCGCCGGGTGCGCGAGCAGCGGGCGTACCGGATGGTCGTCGTCGGCGGCGCGGCAGGGACGATCGGCGTCGTCTCCCTCGTGCTCGCCGTCGCCGGCATCATCGGCGCGACGCTTCCCGTCATCGCCTTCATCATCACGGCACTCTGTGTCCTCGGGTTCCTGCGCGCGACGGGCCGGCGCTAGCGCCGGCTGACCACTCGCGCGGTGCGGGCGCCTGCTCCGTGCCTGGCGGCTCGCCGCATTGCGAAGCCGTGCCGGAGGAGGAACACCCGGCAACGAAGTAGGGCCGAGATCCGGCGCATTCCCGGGGCTCAAGCTGCACCTGGTGCCAGATCATCCGGGCGGTGCGCGACTTGGCGGCCTGCGCACGCTGCAATCCGGTGCAACAGGGCCGGGACCGGGAGCGGGACGCGGGAGCGGACGCCGGCCCGTGACCGCGACCTCAGCGACCCGCGAGTTCAGCGACCGGCAAACCGGCGCATGGCGACGGTCGCAAGGCCGCCGAACACCAGTGCCAGGACGGCGAGGTGCACGAGGGGCAGGCCGATCCCGGGTGCGGTGCCGCTGAAGGCGCTGGAGATGGCCTGGAGTGCCGGCTTGAACGGGAACAGGAATGCGATCGCGTCGAGGACGGTCCTGAGGGCGCCGGAGACCGCGTTTCCGGGTACGAGGGCGATGAAGGCCACCGGCAGCGACACGAGGAACGCCATCAGAGACGCGGCGCTGACCTCGCGCGCGACCGCGCCGATCGCCACGCCGAGGGCGCCGAAGGCCAGGCCGCCGAGGGCGAGCGCGACCACCCAGAGCTCGAAGCGGGCCCAATCGAGGTGCACGAACAGCGACACGCAGGCGGCCATGACGACCGTCACCGCCGTGGCGCAGCCACCGGCGAGGACGATCTTCTCCGACAGCAGCTCGGCCGGGGTGACGAGGCCGCGCACCAGCCGGGCGTAGGCGTTCTCCGATCGCTCGACGGCGAGCATGCCTGCGGCGAGCAGCATGGTGACGAACATCAGGGAGACGATCACGGCGATCGCGGCGGCGTAGGCGGCGGTGGGGGTCGTGCGACCCGCGAGCTGGGTCTCATCGACCGTCAGCGGGGACCCGATCGACCCCAGCACCGGCGAAGCGAAGCCCAGGCCCTGGATGGCGAGATTGGCAAAGCCGACCACCTGGCGTAGCGCCACCCGCAGCGGGGAGCCGGCGGGCAACGACGCGAGGGTGCCCTCGACGATCGTGCGGGCGTTGCGTAGACCCAGCAGCTGGACGTGCTGGCCGAGGACCTGCACGGTCCCGCCGTTGAGGACCTCCTGGAGATCGCTGACGGCGACGCGCAGCACCTGCTTGGAGACGGCCTGCTCGACCTGGTTGATGCGGGCGGAAATGTCCTGATCGACGAACTGGCGCTCGAGCGGGTTCCTGGTGTTCAGGTAGAGCTGGACGGTCGGCCGGCCGACGCCCTGCGTGACGAGACTCTGGATCTCCTGCGGGAGGGCGGCCGGAATGACCACGGCGGCCAGGGCCCGGCCGTCGCGAACCGCGGCGATCGCCTGAGCCTGCGAGTGGACCTTGATCGGCTGGATCGAGCTGAGCAGATCCGACGCGTAGCCGGCGACGTTGAGCTGCTGGTTGCCGATCCTGATCTTCCCCTGCCCCGGCGGGACCTGATCGTAGAACGCCACCTTCGGCTTGCCCGGAGGACTTGACAGGGCGAGGCCGATCATCAGCGCGATCGCGATCGGATAGACGATGAGCAGCCCCACGAGCAGCGGCGACCGCCGCAGGATCTGCAGGTCCTTGATCAGCAGCCAGCGCATCGTCCGGACCGGAGCCGCCGCGTCAGTGTCCGCGCTGGTGCAGGAAGTCGACGAGCGCAGCCTCCAGATCTCGCGGGTCGCCCCCGACCGCCTGCTCGAGCTGCGCCGGGGTGCCCGTGAACAGGAGCTCGCCGTCGGCCAGCAGCAGCACCCGGTTGGCGTACCGCTCGACCTCGGCCACGTTATGGGTCGAGAACACGACGGTCGTCCCGCCGTCGATGAGCTCGGAGATGAACTCCCACAGTCGTTCGCGCTGACGGGGATCAAGCGAGGCCGACGGTTCGTCGAGCAGGAGCACCGGCGGCGCGGCCAGCAGCCCAATGGCGATGTTCACCCGCTGCCGGTTGCCGCCGGAGAGACGGCCGACCTCCTCGTCAGCCCGCGCCTGGAGCCCCGTCTGCGCCAGCATCCGCTTCACCGCGGCCTCGGGATCGGCCAGCCTCTCCAGCCGCGCGAACAACCGCAGGTTCTCGGCGACCGACAGCTTCGAGTACAGCGCGGGCTGCTGCGGCACCCAGCCGATCTCGCCCGCGGGCCGATCGAGCTCGCCGTCGTCAGGCGCCAGCACGCCGGCCAGGATCGACAGCAGCGTCGTCTTGCCGGCACCGTTGGGACCGACGATGGCGACGAGCTCCCGTGCCCGCAGCTCGAAGCTGACGTTCCGCAGGGCCGGGCGCCCCCCAAAGCTCTTGGCCAGCGACCGTGCGCCGAGCGCGGTCGCCTGCGGCTTGGCGGAGGCTGCGGTCGACACCGCGTTGAGGCTAATGGGTCGGTCCGTCGATCCGCGCCGACGCTGCGCTCAGCGCCGGGCGCCGACCTGCGGCTCCAGCGAAGCCCCGCATGTCCGGCAGTACGCGTCCTCCGGATCGGTTGTCGTGCCGCAATCCGGACATCGATCCGGCTCCGGTGCGGACGGCGGCGGGACGCCGGCCGGGGCGGGAGGGGCCATCACTCCCAGCCCCGGTCCGCGGGTCCCCCACGGCTCCAGGACGAGATGCCGCCGCAGGTAGACAACCGTCTGGCGGAGGACCGCGCTGACCGGCAACGCGACCAGCGAGCCGACGATCCCGTAGATCTGGTAGCCGATGAGGAGGGCCAGGATGATCAGGATCGGATTGATCCGCAGCGAGATCCGAAACACCTGCGGGGCGACGACATGGCCCTCGAGCTGCTGGAGAGCGACGAACACCAGGATCAGCCAGACCGCGCTGATGGGGTTCTGGAACAGCCCGACGAGGATGGCCGGGATCGGTCCGATGATGGGCCCGATGTACGGGATGAACTCCATGAGCCCGTAGAACGCGCCGAAGAACGCGCCGTAGGTCTTGCCCGCCGGGAAGATCCCCAGCAGGCCCATGATGGTCAGCGCCACAGCGGCGCTGGCGCCCATGACCAGGCTGAACAGCAGCTGCCCGCGGACATATCCGGAGACGGCCTGCTGGACGAGCAGCGGGTAGTCATCCTGCGGCGTCCCGTCACCCGGCGGCATCACCCGGCGCACGATCTCGCCGATCTGCCGGCCGTAGAGCAGGAGATAGATCGACAGGACGAGGACGAGGACGAGATCGAACCCCACGGTGACGACCCCGGACAGCAGATCCCGGGAGAAGGTGACGATCGTGCTCGAGCGCTTGCTGACGTACTTCTGGAGGCTGTCGAGCGCGGTCTGCCCCTGCTGCTTGATGTGGACGTTGATTCCGTGGCTGGTGAGCCAGGTCTGGAGGTTGGCGAGCTCGTGATTTGCGCTGGCCGTGATCTGTGGGATGTTGTGCTCGAAATCGGTGACCTGCGACGCGATTGGGTTGGCCAGCAGGACCCCGACCGCCGCCACCAGCGCGAAGAAGCCGATGTAGACGAGCGTGATCGCCACCCCGCGGGGCATCCGGCGCTCCAGCGTCCGAACCAGAGGTGCCAGCATCAGCGCCACGATGGCGGCGACAATCAGGACCAGAAGGATCGTTCCGGCGGCGCGGGCCAGCCCCCACAGCGCGATGAGCGCGAGGGGCAGCACGACCATCTGCACCCATCGGGGCACGACGACCGGAGCCACCGGCTGGGGGGTGGGCGCCGGCTCGGCCTCTCGCCGCCGGGCGTCATGGCCCGCGGCCCGCACAGCGTCCGGAGCCGGCTCCTCCTCCGGCGGTTGCCGTCTTCCGCCGCGCATTTGGAGCCGAGGGCGCATTCACCTGAAAGTATGAGGCCGACCACACATGGGCAAAGCCGTCAAGATCCTGTTTGCCGGAGACATCGTCGGAGGGCTGGGAAAGCGCACCTTCCTCGGCCTGCTGCCCCATCTCCGTGAGCGTTTCGCCCCGGACTTCCTCGTCGTCAACGCCGAGAATGCGGCGGGAGGCCTGGGGATCACGCCGCGCATCGCCGACCAGCTGTTCAACGCCGGCGTCGACGTGATCACGCTCGGCAACCACACCTACCGCCAGCGGGAGATCTACGAGTACCTCGACGCCCGGCGGGAGATCCTGCGGCCGGCCAATTTCCTGCGCAGCCAGCCTGGGCACGGATGGTGCACGGTCAACCGAGACGGCGTCCGTCTGGGGGTGGTCTCGCTGTCGGGGAACCTGTTCATGGATGCCGGCCGTCCCGCTTTCGCCGAGGCCGATGCGGCGCTGCATGCCCTGCGTGGCCAGGCCGACCACATCCTGGTGGACATGCACGGCGAGGCCACGAGCGAGAAGGTGGGGATGGGCTGGTACCTGGACGGGCGCGTCACCGCGGTGGTCGGCACCCACACCCACGTTCCCACCGCCGACGCGCGGATCCTCCCGGGAGGCACCGCGTACATCACCGACGTCGGGATGACGGGCCCGCGCGGCGGGGTGATCGGCGTCAAGCGCGAGCAGGCCGTCGAGGCGATGGCGACGAAGATGCCGATCCGCTTCGAGACCTCCAGGGAGGACCCGTGGCTCAATGCGGTCCTCGTCACGACCGCCGAGCAGCCCCTCCAGGCAGCGGCGATCACCCAACTGCTGGTTCCATGGACGGGAGGCGCCTGAGACCGGGAGGCGCCTGAGACCGACGTCCTCCGGCGGATGTCAGGTCCCGTGGCGTCTCTGGCTCAGGACGAGGCGATGCGAATGGGCACGGGTGGGGGTGGCACGGGCTCGGTCACGGAGGACGGAGGCGCCGCGGAACGACCGCGGTCCGGATGCGCGGCCACCAGAGCCACGATGACGAGCGGGAAGAACCAGACGATGTAGGGATACAGCCAGTAGTTCAGCGTGATCTGCAATGCGCAGAGCACGGCGGCGCCGAGTGCCGCCACCTCGATCAGCCCGCGGCGGGAGGGCAGCAGTGCGATCCCCAGGGCCATCGCGATCACCGCACCCTGCAGCAGGTTCTGAAGCGTGGTCAGGCCACCCCACAGGCCCCAGACCGAGAACGGCGTCACCCGGCTGCTCTGGTACTCGACCGAGTCGCGCCACATCGCGGTCAGGTCGTGGTTGAGAACGACCGGGAGCATGACGACGACGGCGCTCAGCGCGAAGGCGAGGATGAGCACCATGACCGAACGCGGACGGGGAGGTCGGTCGCCGACGCCCCGCAGCAACAGCGGTGTGAGGGCAAAGGGGGCGAACTTCGTCATGCCGGCGAGGAGGGCCATCACGCCGCGGGCGGGGGCCGAGGTGATCACCAGCAGCGACACCACGAGCATGGCCGCGACCAGGCTGTCGTTGGTGTTGGAGTTCATCGCGTAGAGCGTGAACGGGTACGCCGCCCACAGGTAGGCGAGCGTCAGCCCCGTGCGGCTGCCCCTGAGCCGGCGGCCGAGCAGGTACAGCCCGCCGACGGCCACCAGGTCGAAGAAGATGGCCGCCGCATGGGCCGCCGGCAGGGAATCCCAGCGTCCGCTCCAGCCGAAGATGAGGCGGAAGGGAACATAGAGGTAGTAGCTGACCGGCCCATATGTGTCGCCGTACCGGTTGTCGGCCGGCCAGTTGCCATAGAGGGGCTGGCCGTGAATCAGCTTCGTGGCGCCGATGACGCCGGCGTATCCGACGTCGATGACATTGGAATTCAGGACGTTCAGGCCGATTCGGAAGGCCATCAGGAAGACGGTGCCGATCCCCAGCCACGCGCTCGGCGGCGCCCGGAGGGGCCCGCTCGGCAGCCCGCGCCCGGCCGCGAGCAGGAGCATCCGTACGAGCAGGTAGATCAGGAACGGGTAGACGAGGGGGACCGACAGACCGATGTCCCCGTGGTTGAAGAACGCCAGCGAGATCGAGAACCCCACCAGCATGAGCAGGTCCAGGACGAAGACGGTGGGGCGGCGCCACTGCGGCCAGGCGAACGGCGCCACGAACAGGATGCACAGCGGGATCCACAGGTACCAGGCGTTGACCTGGCGGCCGAACGCGCCCGGGTAGCCGCGGGCCATCGTCCACGCGACCTGATACCCGGTCCATACCTGGGTCACCTTGCCGGTCGCGTCCGAGACGTAGACCTGCATCAGCTCCTTCTGCGGCTTGGTCTGAGAGAACCAGCTGACCTGCCATTGCCCGGGACCCTTCGTGTACTCGTAGGGCACGGCCCGAGGATGGCTGCGCAGCTCCGTCTTGACGCTCGGGTTGCCCTGCGCGACGCGCAGAACCTGAGCCGCGATCAGCCGATACCCCGTCGGGGGGGTCGACATCGAGGTGACGAGCACCGGTGCTCCCGGGGCGGCCGTCGTCGTCGCCAGGGCCGGAGCGCTGAAGGTCAGCACCGCCAGCAACATCACAGCCAGCGCTGTGATCGGCCGGCGCGGCGATAACCGGGTCGGCCGAGCTAGGCGCAACGGTCCCGTGGGGGAGCTCCGGTTAGCCCCGGAAGCTCCAGAGCTTCTGCCCCATGAAGTTCAGGGGCGTGCCGGCGGCGATCGAGACGGCCTGGGCGATGAGCTTGTCGGTCCCGGCTCCGTCCACGAGGGAGATGAGCACGACGTAGCTGAAGCCGAAGGTCACGAGGGAGACCGCGAAGAACTTCAGACCCTGCTCGACCGGATGCGCCTCCCGGCGATGACTGAAGGTCCAGTGGCGGTTCCACCAGAAGTTGTTGAGGACCGAGATGACGTAGGCGACGACCGCCGCCACCTTGTAGTCGACGCCCAGGACGTGAATCAACAGCGCGTATACCAGGAGGTTGACGATGTAGCCGCTGACGCCGACCCCGGCGAAGCGGATCAGCTGAAGCCAGTTCTCGGGGCTCCGGACACCGAGACGCAGACGGTGATGAAACGGCAGCTCGACGACGGTCGTCAGGTCTTCGGGCATCGGACAAATGTAGCCATCGATCGCGGGCCAACGCTCCACCTGCACAAGTTCTAACGACTTGCTAATCGGCTCCGGGCGATGATCGTAAACCGAAATGGTCTCGGATCATGGGGGCGATGTCGCGCAGCGACCACTGGTCGCGAGCGCCTCTGGAATCCGGTCCGGTGCCGCACCACATCAGCACGCCGAGTGAGTCGGATCGGTGCAGCGAGCCATGGGAACCACCACCCACGTGATCGGACCCGCCCCAGTCGACGAATTCATAGCCCGGCGCGGCCGACAGCAGGATGTCGCCGGCCGTGGGGCAGTGCAGCGCCGACCACACCCGGTCCAACCCGTCCGGATACTCGGTGCTGAGGATGCGTCCGTCCTGGATCTCGGCCCGGAGCGCCGCCAGGTCTCCCTCCACGCTCCAGCTGTTTCCGCGCGCGTCAGTCAGATCTCCTCCCGGGGCGAAGCGCAGCTCGCCCCGGCGGCTGGAGATGATCCCCTCGTCCTCGCGGTGCCACATGACGAGATCGACCCCCTCCAGCTCGCGCGCGACCGCCCGCGCCCGCGAGCAGGTGTCCTGAGGGTCGTCTGAGTCCAACGCGTAGATCATCGCCGATCGCTGCGCCGGGCTCAGCGCCACCTCGGCGGCCGCTGAGCGCGCCGGGCTCGGCCGGGCGACGCTGAATTCACTGAATGCCAGATCCAGGCGAATGCGCTCCTCCACCGGCGCCTGGGAGTGGTCGGAGCAGACGATCACCGCGTACTGGTCGAGGAACTCGTCGGGTCCCCCGGCGGCGTGCATGAGACGCTCGAGCTGGCGATCGGCGGCCGCCAGCGACGTGACCTGGGCATGAGGCCCGTTGCGATGGGAGTAGGCGTCGTTGTCAGGCAGCGAATACAGCATGAAGTCGAACAGGTCGTGCTCGACGAGGTACGCCCCCACGCAGCCGGTGTGCTGGTCACGCGCGCCCGGCAGCCCGAGCTGACCGCGGCACCCGGTTCGGCGCGAGGCGTACAGATCGGCGTAGAACAGCTCCCGGGGGCCCTCGATCGTCCGTCGGAACAGCGTCGAGGTCACGATCCTGGCCAGCGCCGATTCGTTGGCGACCTCGTGCTCGTGACGCCCGCGGTAGATCAGATACGTTGTGCCCGCAGTGCGGACGTCGTCGTCGTCCAGGGACTCGAACACCGTCTCCACGTCATGCGACAGGTGGTCGGCATTCATCCGGTAGACGGTGTCGGTCAGCGACCGCAGGACGCCGAACTGCCGCGAGGCCGAGAAGCTCGATCCGTACTCGATGTACCGGCGCTCCTCGCGGTGGTACCAGTTCATGCTGGGAATGAGGTGCTTGTCGGGCCCAACGCCGGTCGCGATCGTCGCGGCGCAGACCGGCGTGACCGACGGAAACGCCGCCGCACAGTCATCGACGTAGACCCCCGCCTCCCGAATGCGAGCCATCGCCGGGGCGCGGCCCGCGTTCATCACGCGCTCGAGCATCGCCGGCTTCATCGCGTCCACGACGACGAGCACGAGCTTCTTGCGCTCGGCGCCCATGGCGTTATCGGAGGATTCGCAGGCCCGCGTACTTCTGCTCGCTGCGCCCACGGCCGGCGATCAGCAGCCACAGGAGCAGCGCGAGGACGATGACCCCCACCGGCGGCAGGAGCACGGAGAGCGCGGCGGAGACCACGGCCGCCCCCTCGGTCACGAATGGCAGCGCGCCGGCCGCCTCCGCGTCGAGGCGGGCCCGCACCCGGCCCAGCAACGGCTGCGTCGCCAGGATCCCCACCCCGGCACAGATCACGCCGCCGATCAGACCTGGCCAGGCGGCGTAGTGGCCGCGGGCCAGAGATCCGGCAAACAGCAGTGCCCCGACGACGAGGCTCACGCCGGTGAGCGTGTACACGAGCAGCCGGTCAGACAGGGCCTCGCGGAAGGCGCGGCGCTCGGTCAGGCCGAGCAGGACGACGCCGATGACCATGACCAGCAGGAACAGAGCGCTCTGCAGAAAAGAGTAGGAGGAGTGGGCGAAATCGATCTGGATATCGCCGGCCGCCAGAGCCCCGACGACGAGTGCGGGGAGGAAGGGGCGGATGCCCACCGCGGCGGCGATGCCGATCCCCTGGAAGATGTCGAAGACGAGATGCACCGTGCTGTACCGTGGACTAGCGTGACGATAGACGAGAGGGCCGCGTGAGCCCGGCCGGGCCTGACGCGCACTCCGGCAACGGGCGGGATCCACACCCCGCGCCGCGCCAGCGGTCAACGGCACGAGACATCGAGCGCTACGCGTCGCTGTTTGCCGAGCGCACGAAGGTCATGCGTTCCTCGGCGATGCGCGATCTAATGGCGCTGACCGAGCGCGACGACGTGATCTCCCTGGCCGGCGGCCTGCCGGACACCTCCACGTTCCCCGCCGACTCCTATGCGCGGCTGATGAGCGCGATCGCGTCCGAGTCCTGCGCGCGGGCGCTCCAGTACGGGCCAACCGAGGGCTTCCAGCGGGTCAAGGCGTGCATCGCCGCGGTGATGGCGGCCGAGGGGATGGACGTCGACACCGAGGAGCTGCTGGTGACCACCGGCGGCCAGCAGGTGATCGATCTCGTCTGCAAGACGCTGGTCGACCCCGGTGACGTCGTCGTGACCGAGGCCCCCACCTACCCCGGGGCGATCCCCACGTTCTCCGCCTACCAGGCCGATGTCGTCCAGGTGACGATGGACCGCGACGGAATGCGCATCGACGAGCTCGAGGCCACGCTGGACGCGCTCGACGCCGGCGGCCGGCGGCCGAAGTTCATCTACACGGTTCCCAACTTCCACAATCCCGCGGGCGTGACGATGTCGCTGGAGCGCCGCCGCGAGCTCGTCGGGATCGCCGCCGAGCGTGAGCTGGTCGTGCTCGAGGACAACCCGTACGGGCTGCTCAGATACGAGGGCGAACCGCTCCCTACTTTGTATTCGCTTGACCGCGAGTTCGTGATCTACGCCGGCACGTTCTCGAAGATCCTGTCGCCCGGCATCCGGCTGGGTTGGACGGCCGCGCCGGCCCCCATCCTGCAGAAGATGCAGATCGGCAAGCAGGGCTCCGACCTCTGCTCATCCTCGGTCTCGCAGTACTTCGTCAGCGCGTACTTCGACGCCGGTCCGTGGGACGACTACGTGCGGTCGCTGCTGGAGATCTACCGGCGGCGACGGGACGTCATGCTCGACGCGATGGCCGAGCACCTCCCGCGAGAGGCGCAGTGGACCCATCCGCAGGGGGGCCTGTTCATCTGGGCGACGCTCCCGGACTACATCGACACAACCGACCTGCTCGCCCGGGCTCTCCGCGACCACGTCGCCTTCGTCCCGGGCCGAGCGGCGTTCGTCGACGGTCGCGGTGGCTCCTCGATGCGCCTGAACTTCTCCGGCGTCGATGAGGACTTGATCCGCGAGGGGATCCGCCGGGTCGGCGAGGTCGTCCGCGAGCAGGTGGCGATGTACGGGACGCTGACCGGAGCCTCGCCCGCCCGCCCGGCCCCGGCGCGGTCGGCGCCGGCCGGTTCCGGCGTCCCCGGACGGACGCCGGCGTCCGACGAGCTGGCCAAGATCCTCAAGCTCCCAGCCAAGCGCCAGCGCGCGTCATGAGAGCGCCGGACGGCATGCGCGTGGCCGTCCTCAAGGGGGGACGCTCGCTCGAGCGCCAGGTCTCGTTGCGTTCCGGGGCCCGAGTCGAGGATGCGCTCGAACGTCTCGGTCACGAGGTCCTGCCCATCGACGTCGGCCCGGACCTGGTGACCCAGCTGACGGCAATCCATCCCGACGTCGCGTTCGTCGCCCTGCACGGCCGCGACGGAGAGGACGGGACGGTGCAGGAGATGCTGGAGGTGCTGGGCATCCGGTACACGGGCTCCGGTGTCTCGGCGTGCATCCGCGCAGCCGACAAGGTCCTGGCCAAGCACGCCATGCGCGACAACGGAATCCCGACACCGGACTTCTACGCGTTCAACGAGACGGCGCTCGGCGCGCTGGGAGCGGCTCAGGCGCTGCCGGCGATCGAGGACCGGCTGGACTTCCCCATCGTCGTCAAGCCGGCCCGCCAGGGATCGGCGCTGGGCATCAAGTTCGCCCTCACCGCTGCCGACGTGCCGACGGCGTTGGTGGCCGCCTTCTCCTATGACCGCAAGGTGCTGCTGGAACGCTACGTCGCGGGCCGAGAGCTCGCCGTCTCCATCCTCGACTGCGACGCCTCCCCGGTGGCGCTGCCGATCGTCGAGGCCGTGCCCCAGGATGAGGACTTCTACGACTTCGAGGCGCGGTACGAGATCGGCCGCACCCACTTCGTCTGTCCGGCAGAGCTCGATACGGCAACCGCCGCGCGAGCCGCCGAAATCGCCCTGAGCGCCTATCGACTCCTCGGCTGCGCCGGGTTCGCGCGCGTGGACCTGATGCTGTCGGCGGCCGGGAGCGAGCTGTTGGTGCTGGAGGTCAATCCCATTCCGGGCCTGACGGAGACGAGTCTGCTGCCGCAGGCGGCGGAGGCCGCCGGCATCTCGTTCGACGAGCTGGTGGACCGGATCCTGTCAGCCGTCGGCGGATCGCCCGGGGCTCCAGGGACACCGGAGGCCGGCGAGCAGGCCCGGGAAGTCGCACAGGCCGCTTCGGTGAGCGACTCGGCCTGAGCCGGCCCCAGATCGCGGTGAGCCAATCGCCACAGGCGACTGGCCCTACTCGTCCGAGGCGAAATCCTCCGGGGTAACGCGGTCCAGGAAGTCCTTGAACTTCTCGACGACCTCCTCGGTGTCCTCGACCTCGTGCTCGAACTCGATCGCGGACTCCGTGATGACGTCGTCTGCGGCGAAGATGGGGGCGCCGGAGCGGACCGCCAGTGCCAGCGCGTCGGAGGGGCGGGAGTCGATCTCCAGATCGCGGCCGTTGGCGCGCAGGCTGATCGACGCATAGAAGGTGTTCTCGCGCAGCTCGGTCACGGCCACGCGCGTGCACTCGACGTCCAACTCGCCGAGCACGTCGGACAGAAGATCATGCGTCATCGGGCGCGGCGTGGATGCGCCCTGCAGCTTCATCAGGATCGCCGCCGCCTCCGGATGACCGATCCAGATCGGCAGGAACTTGTTGCTCTCAACGGTCTTGAGCAGCACGATCGGCTGCTTGCCGACCATGTCGAAGCTCACGCCGTAGATCACCATTTCCTGCAACGGGTCACTCCTCGTCGGGGTGGGGCAAGTATAAGCCCCCCTATGTCTACCCCCCTCGGGGACGCCGCACCCGCCGGCTGAGGATCGCCGCCGTCCGACGAGGGCCGCACCCGGGTGTCCCGCTATGGTCGAGACATGGGCGTGGCGCTCATCACCGGCGGCTCGCGAGGCATCGGCGCCGCCACCGCCCGCCACCTGGCGCAGGATGGACACGACATCGCGGTCGGGTACCGCTCCGAGGCGGAGGCCGCCGAGGGCGTGGTCGCGGCTGTGCGGGATCTCGGCCGGCAGGCCCGGGCCTTCGCCGCCGACCTTGCCGACGTCGACGGCACCGAGGGGCTGATCGCCGCCGTCGAGGCCCAACTGGGTCCCATCGACATCCTGATCCTCAATGCGGGGGTCAACTCGCCCATGCAGACCGACGCGCGCCGGGTGAGCGTCGCCGCTTGGGATCGGTTCATGGCGATCAACCTGCGCTCGCCGTTCATCGCCGCCCGGCGGGTGATCGGCGGCATGATCGACCGCGGCTTCGGCCGCATCGTCCTCGTCTCCTCGGTCGCGGCCTACACCGGAGGGATTGTCGGGCCCCATTACGCGGCCTCGAAGGCGGGGCTTCACGGGCTCGCCCACTCGCTGGCGCAGATGGGCGCCGGCCACGGCGTCACCGTCAATGTCGTCGCGCCGGCGCTGATCGAGACCGACATGCTCCCCAGCGACGCCGATTCGCAGGCGCAGCTGGCCTCCCGCATTCCGGTGGGTCGGCTCGGCCGAGCCGACGAGGTGGCCGACCTGATCGCCGCCCTCGTCCGCAACGCCTACGTCACCAGCCAGTCGATCCTCATCGACGGAGGCATGCACCCGTCCTGACGCGGGTGGCACCGGGCAGGCACCCGTCCTGACGCGGTGGCACCGGGCAGGCACCCGTCCTGACCCAGCGGAACCGGGCAGGCACCCGTCCTAACGCAGTGGCCGGGCTGACCCTCCGGAACGGAGTGCTGCGGTAGCGTTCGCCTGCCGGCGCGGGCCTCTTGCGCCGGGCGCCAGCCGCCGGCGCCACCGGAGAACCGCTCTTTCAAAGGACGACAGTGAGCACCTCAGAGACCTCAGGACTGGTCACCGACCTCGCGGGGCTGCCCGCGCTTGCCGGAAGGCACGCCGGTTACACCGACTGGCAGGTGATGGAGCAGGAGCGCGTCGACATGTTCGCCGACGCCACCGACGACCACCAGTGGATCCACGTCGACACCGAACGGGCCACGGCGTCGCCGTTCGGCGGGACGATCGCCCACGGGTACCTGACGCTCGCGCTCGTCGCCCCGGTCAGCCAGCAACTGGTGCAGGTGACGGACGCGCTCACCGGCATCAACTACGGCCTGGACCGGGTGCGGTTCCCGGCTCCGATGCCGGTGGGGGCCGAGTGGCGCGGTGGGTTGGAGGTCGTGGAGGTGACCGAGCTACCGGCCGGGGGGCAGATGAAGCTCCGCATCACGATCGAGGTCAAGGGCGCAGAGAAGCCCAGCCTCGTGGCTGACGCGCTCGTCCGCGTGTACGGCTGAGGGACGAGATGGCCGAGGCGAGGCTCGACATCGATGCGCTGACGGCGATCGACGTGCACGTCCACGCCGAGCGCAACCACGACGAGGAGCAGGATCCGGTGACGCTGGAGGTGCTGGAGGCGGCCGCCAGGTACTTCGGGGGCAGCCCGCCCCAGCCGAGCGCCCAGGAGGTGGCGGACTACTACCGCGAGCGCAACATGCTGGCGGTGCTGTTCAACGTCGACGACGAGGCGGGGATGGGTCGCCGCCGGCTGGGCAGCCGTGAGGTGCTCGAGGTCGCGCGGGCCAATCCGGACGTGATCATTCCGTTCGGCAGTGTCGATCCGCACAAGGGCAAGCTGGCGGTCCGCGAGGCCGCCGCGCTGATCGAGGCGGGCGTCCGCGGGTTCAAGTTCCACCCCAACACGCAGGCGTTCTGGCCCAATGACCCGGCGTTCTTCGATCTGTACGACGTGATCGCCCAGGCAGGCCTGATCGCGCTGTTTCACTCCGGGACGACCGGCATCGGCGCCGGCATGGCGGGCGGCGGCGGGGTCCGCCTCAAGTACTCCAACCCCATGGTCATCGACGATGTGGCCGCGGAGTTCCCGGGGCTGGACATCATCCTCGCCCACCCGTCCTTCCCCTGGCAGGAGGAGGCGCTGGCGGTCGCCGTTCACAAGCCGAACGTGTACATCGACCTGTCCGGCTGGTCGCCGAAGTACTTCCCGGAGATCCTCGTCCAGTACATCAATACGCGCCTGCGCGACAAGATGCTGTTCGGGTCCGACTATCCGCTGATCACGCCGGACCGGTGGCTGGCCGACTTCGAGAAGCTGCCGATCCGCGACGAGGTGCGCCCGCTGGTGCTCAAGCACAACGCCGCCCGGCTGCTCGGTCTCGCGGGGTAGCGCCGGGGGTGCCGCGGCCGAACATCCAGTCCGGGCCGGCGGCACCCACGGAGCTTAAAGTGAGAGCGCCCCGGAGCCGGCGGGATATGAGGCCGGACTCGGGGCGCGCTCGAGGGAGGAGAGGTACTGCGCGGAGCATGATGACCGGTGCGCGATTAGAAGTCCAAGACGCGTAGGCGCGGATATCTATAATCAGCGCTTATGGAACTGCGCCAGCTCCGCTACCTCGTCGCCCTTGCGGAGGAGCTCAACTTCACACGCGCCGCCGCCAACGAACATGTCGCCCAGCCGGCGCTCTCCCAACAGATCCGGCGCCTCGAGGAGGAGGTCGGCCTCGCCCTGGTCGAGCGCTCGACGCGCCACGTCGCCCTCACGGACGCCGGGCAGGTGCTCGTGGTGCGCGCCCGCCGCGTGCTGTCAGAGCTGGACGCCGCCGGAACCGAGCTCCAGGCGATGCGGGGGATGCACACCGGGCATGTGACGATCGGCGCAATGCACACGATGGGGCCCGTCGACCTGTCGCTTCCCCTGGCCCTGTTTCACGACCTCCATCCGGATGTGGGGTTGACGGTGCGCGAGAATGCGAGCGAGGAGATGGCCGAGATGCTGCGCGTCGACGAGCTCGACCTGGCATTCCTGTCGGTGACCGAACGGGTCGAGGCCCACGGCCTCGGGCTCCATCAGCTCGTCGCCGAGGAGCTCGTCGTCCTGCTGCCCCCGAACCATGCGCTGCGCCGCCGGCGCCAGGTCCGGATGGCGGAGCTGTCCGACGAGCAGTTCATCAGCTTCCGGGCTGGGGCCCGGTTGCGCGAGCTGCTGTTCGCCGCGGGCCGCCACGCCGGATTCGAACCGCGGGTCACGCTCGAGTCCAATGAGAGCCAGCGGGTGCGCCGGCTCGTCTCCCGCGGGCTGGGCGTCGCGATCCTCCCCCGGTCCGATGCCGAGGGCCCGGGCGCCGACGTGGCGGTGGTGTCCCTGACCGAGCCCGCTCTGCGACGGGACATCACCCTGGCCTGGCGGGAGGGGCGCCGGCACGCTCCGGCGGCCGCCGCGTTCCTCGACCTGGCCCGCGAGACATTCGACGGGGCCGACCGGCAGGAGAACACGATCGAGCAACTCTACTTTTAGGTATGGCGATACTCGGGCATAGGTGTGGGGACTCCCGGCATACCTCAAGGGCGAGTTGTGCGGCTTCAGTCCCGGCCCGCGGCTGAAATTCTTTGAAGAATCTTGTGATTGGGCGCTTTCCTGCGTAGCTGCGACGCAGGCGGGAAACATTGATCTGTGGGCGAATAGGTCCGTCCGCAGGCTTTGTCGGCCGCCGGTGAAACGTTAGTTCGACGATCGTCGAACTAGTGCTATTATTACTGGCGGAGAAAACCTATGCGAGATACGGAGATTGTTCTGAACAGTTCTGATACCGATGCGCGCGACACCTCGGGTGCGGGGCGGAGCGAGCATCATGACAACAACCAGCGCCAGCGTACCCGTGGCGAGCATGGTTCGGCCGCGGCTGCCCCGTCGCGCCGGCGCCAGCCCCGCCGCCGCCCCGCTCGCTCCGGCGAGCATCGCCCCACCGCGGCTGAGGCACGCATGAGCGCAGGCGCCGGCACCGGCGCCATGACCGAGAACTCGCTCGACCTGTTCCTGCGTGCAGCCCGCGCGCACGCGCTGCTGACCGCTGACGAGGAGATCGAGCTCGCCAAGCGCATCGAGCGCGGCGACCTGGCTGCCAAGGAGCGCATGATCAACTCCAACCTGCGTCTGGTCGTGTCCCAGGCCCGTCGTTACCAGGGCCACGGCCTCCCGATGGAGGACCTGGTCCAGGAGGGAATGCTGGGCCTGATCCGCGCCGTCGAGAAGTTCGACTGGCGCCGCGGGTTCAAGTTCTCGACCTACGGGACGCTGTGGATCCGGCAGGCGCTGCAGCGTGGCCTGCAGAACCATGGCCGGACCATCCGGCTGCCGGTTCACGTGGCCCAGCGGCAGACCAAGGTCCGCAAGGTGGAGAGCGAGCTGAGCACCAAGCTCGGCCGTGAGCCGACCGACGACGAGATCGCGGCCGAGGCCAAGCTCGACGTCGAGGAGGTCGCCGAGCTGAGGGAGCTGACCCGCGGTCTGACCAGCCTCGATCAGCCGGTCGGCGAGGACGGCGAGACCGCCTTCGGCGATCTGCTGGCCTCGGATCGTCCGGAGCCGGTCGAGGAGGTCGAACAGGCCGAGCGTCAGGAGCTCATCAGCGGAGCCGTCGAGCGCCTGCCGGAGGCAGAGCGCAACGTCATCCGGCTGCGCTTCGGCCTCGTCGGCGCCGAGCCGCTGAACCTGCGCCAGACGGGGATCGAGCTCGGGATTCCGCTCAGCAAGGCGCGTGAGCTCGAGCAGCAGGGGCTGAGCCGCCTGGCGATGAGCAACGACCTCGAAGAGCTCCGCCGGGCCGCCTGAATCCCGGACACAGCACCGATTGCCACCGCCGGCCGCGAGGATTTCCTCGCGGCCGGCGTTTTTTTGGCGCCCGGCCATCCGGTGCATCCAGCGTCGCCCGGCCGAGCCCGGCGCACCGCTCGGCGAGGGTCAGACCTGGGCGACTAACGCAACTCCACGTTGCGTCAGGCGCCCAGGCCCGGGCTGGCGGACGGATCAGCGGGTGACGCCAGCGCAGCGTGCACCACCTGCGGCCGTTGCTCCGGATTCCAGCGTGCGTCGTGCGCCAAATCTCGCACCCGCCGGCCGATTTGGCGCAAACCGCCTGCTCAGCGCGCATCTGGCGCCAGACCTCGCGGGGGAACCCGGATTTGGCGCGTGGTGCACGATCACAGGGCCCGCCAGGGCGTGCAGGAAGGCCGCCGGCGTCCCGGACGCTCGCTCACACCCCCTTCGATGCCGCCGTTTCTCCCTCCGACGCCCACACGCTGTCTGATCACCGGTCCCGCGACTCCCCGCCACCCGGCGGACCTGGCGCCCCCGGCGAGCCCGGCAGAGGACCTGGCGAGCCCGGCGGCGGACCCGGCCGCTGCTCCGGCGGCGAACCCGGCGGCTCCGGGTCGTCCAGGATCTCGATGGCCGAGGCCACCGCGACGTCGGGATCAGGCCGCAGCCGTGCGGAGTAGATCGAGGGAGCGCCGAGCCGACGGGCGATGACCGTCGCCTCGATGACGGCGACAAGCGTGGGCGCCATGAGCGAGTCGAAGTTGCGCGTGAGCTCGAGCACCAGGACGAGGCCGGAGAGGGGGCCCTGCATCGCCGCGGCCAGAAAGGCGCCGCCGCCGATGATCGCGTAGCTGCCCAGCGTCGCCCCCGGCCAGATGTCTGACCACAACGAGCCCAGCACCCCGGCGAGCAGGACGCCGATGGTGAGGGTCGGCGTGAACAGGCCGCCGGGGGATCCGGCCGCCAGTGACCCCGCGGTGGCCAGCGGCTTGAGGGCGAGCAGCACGCACGCCAGGCCCAGGGAGAGATCACCCACGGCGTCGAGCTGGACGATGCCCTTGCCGTTGCCGAGCAGCTGGGGGTAGGGGATGGCCAGCAGCCCCAGCCCCAGAAAGACGCCGAACGGCGCCACGAACCGCCCCCAGCGACGCGGCCGCATATCGGCGGCCCGGGCGACCAGGCGCACCCAGCCGATCGCGGCGATCCCGATGAGCGGGCCGACCACGACCGCCCACCCCAGCTGCTCCGGATGGACGGCGTACGTGGGCAGCTGGTACGTCGGCGACGTGCCCAGCGCGACCCACGCGACCGTCGTGGCGATGACCGAGGTCGCCAGGGCCGGCAGCACGAGGGCGAGTGACACGGTGCCAAGCAGAACCTCGAGCGCGAACAGCGCGCCCCCCAGCGGCACGTTGTAGACGGCGGCGAAGCCGGCGCCCGCTCCGGAGGCAACCAGGAGTCGGCGCTGCCACACCGGCAGCCGCGCCCACTCCGACAACCAGCTCGCCCCCGCCGCCCCCGCCAGCTGCGGCGCCGCCTCGCGTCCGAGCGAGACGCCGAGGCCGACGGTGACGATGGACAGCACGGCGCGCGCGAGGCTCGGCAACACCGCGACCCGTCCGCTCCGCAGCCATACGGCCTCGGATACCTCGGTGCCCCCGGAGACGGGGAGCCGGCCCAGGAGCGGCGCCCCCGCGGCGACCAGCAGGGCGGCCACCTGGAGCGCGACGACGCGCCGCCAGGGCGCGGCCGCCGTGACACCGTCGAGAAACGGCCCGCTGCGATAGCCGTAGGCGATGTGCTCGACCAGGTGCAACAGGCCGATGAGCGCCGCTGCCGCCGCGCCGGTGACGACGCCGAGCACGACGACGATTCCCCAGAACCGCAGGCTGTACCCGGCGACGATGCCCCGGCCCGGAACATTGGGCTGGGGCGAGAACCAGTTGCGCGCGCGGGGCGGCCGGGCCTGGGACTTCAGCGTCCCCGCTCCACCGGGTATCCCAGCTGCTCCCACGTCGGCACTCCGCCGTCGACGACATGGATCACCTCCGCCGCCCCGTGAAGCGCCAGAAGGCTGGCCGCCACCCCCGCGCGCTGGCCGGACGCGCAGAGGGCGGCGATCGGTCGCTCCGGATCGAGCCCCTCCGGGATCTCGCGGATGTCGTGCCACGGACAGAACGCGGAGCCGGGGATGTGCCCCTCGTCCCACTCCGCCTGCTCGCGGACGTCGAGCAGCTGGGTCTCAGGCCGCGCCGAGAGCTGGGCCGGGAGCTCGCCGACGGCGGTCCGTTTGATTCGATCGGCCGGACGTCCCTCCTGGCGCCAGCTGGTCATGCCGCCGTGCAGAAAGCCGGCGAAGAACGTCACCCCCACCGCCTCAGCCAGCCGACCCGCGCCCCGGCCGTCGGCGTCGTCGCGGCCGACGAAGAGCACCGGCCGGTCGCGGTCGGCCAGCCAGGCGAGCTTGGTGCCGAACCCGGCGCGGAGCACGGGAATGGAGACGGAGCCGGCAATGTGCGCATCGTCGAACTGCTGATCGGAGCGGACATCGACGAGCAATGCACCGTCGCGTTGGTGCTGCAGCACCTGGCGGGGCGTCAGCGCCCGCAACCGGCCCCCGTCGAGCACGAGCGGGCCGCGGTTCAGCGAGACGATCGACTTGAAGTTCGGCGGCTGCGGTCCGAGCGCGGCGGTGGCGCGGGTGACGAACTCCTCCTCCTGCGAGATCCTCAGCATCGGATTGTGGACGCGCTCGTACCCCACCGTCGAGGAGATCTTCATGTCCATGCCCGGGCCACCGCACATCGAGCCGCCCAGATGCCCGGGCCAGACCTCGACGTCATCCGGCAGGCTCAGCAACCGCTCGTGCAGCGACCGGAAGATGTCGCGGGCCCCGTCTGACTTCTCGATGGCGAGATCAGGGCGGGCCACGTCGCCGACGAACAGCGAGTCCCCGGTCAGGGCCGCCCACGGCTCGGGGCCACGGTGGGTGTCGATCAGCAGGAAGGCGGTGTGCTCCGGGCGGTGACCCGGCGTGTACACGGCCCGGATGACGAGCGCTCCGACCGTCACCTCCTCGCCGTCGGCGAGCGGTGCGTGATCGAAGGCGACATCGGCACCGGCGTTGACGTGAATCCGTGCGCCGGTGGCGGCAGCGAGACGGCCGTGTCCGGAGACGTGGTCGGCGTGGTTGTGGGTCTCGAAGATGTGCTCGATGGTGACGGCCATGTAGCGCGCCAGCTCGAGGTAGACGTCGACCTCGAAGCGCGGGTCGACGACCGCCGCCGCACCCGCCCGCTCGTCGCCGACCAGATAGGAGGCACAACCAAGGTCGTCGTGCGTGATCTGACGGAAGATCATCGATCCGGCTGCCTCCTCGCAACGAGGGTGGTGGGGTGCCCAAGCGTGGCAGGTTTGGTGGCCTCTGGGTAGGCGCCGGAGGCCACCAGGCCATACGCTAGGCTTGCGCCGTGGCCTCGCTCCGCTATCGCCGCGTCGTGGTCAAGCTGAGCGGTCGCGCCTTTGCCGGGGCCGCCGCCTTTGGCTTGGAATCCACGGCGCTTGGCTACGTCGCCGACCAGTTGATCGCCGCCCGCGAGTTGGGCGTCGAGGAGGCCGTGGTCGTCGGCGGCGGGAACTTCTTCCGCGGCAACGTCGCCGACGAGTGGGCCATCGAGCGGGCCGAAGCCGACAACATGGGGATGCTCGGCACCGTCATGAACGGAATCCTGCTGCGCGGCGTGCTCAAGCACCGAGGCCTGGAGGACGTCCGGCTCATGACCGCGTTCCCCATCCCGTCGATGGCCGAGCCCTTCATCCGGCTGCGGGCCGTCTCGCACCTCGAGCGCGAGCGGCTCGTGCTCCTGGCCGGAGGGATTGGACAGCCGTACGTGACGACCGATTACCCGGCGGTGCAACGCGCGATCGAGCTCCGCGCCGACGCAATCCTGCTCGCCAAGCACGGCACCGACGGCATCTACGACCGCGATCCGCGCAAGGAGTCAGGCGCTCTGCGGTACGACAGCCTGGGCTACAACGATGTTCTGGAACGGGACCTGCGCGTGATGGACCAAGCCGCCATCGTGCTGGCGCGGGACTATACCCTCCCCCTCCACGTCTTCGATTTCGACGAGCGCGACGCCATCTCGGCCATCTGCTGCGGGGAGAACCGCGGGACCTACATCTCCCCGTCGACGACGATGGTGCAGTCGGCGGCAGCTCCGGTCGCCTGAGGCTCGTCCTCAGCGCTCCTGTGGGGTCGCCGGCTCGGCGGGGGCGCGTTCGAGCGCCGCGAGCAGCTCCGACAGACTGGCGACGATCATGCCGCCGCTGTCGACGATGAAGCTCTCGACCTGAAGATTGACCGTGACGGCGGGCTCGCCGGCCTGGCGCAGATCGCTGCGCCAACCGAAGCAGGTCAGCCCGAGCCCGAATCCAAAGCCGACCTCCGCCGCGGTGCCGGAGTCGACCTCCTGCCCATCGAGCTGGGCGACGAGCAGGGCGCACGACCGAATCGCCGCGCTGTTGCGCCGGCCGATCTCCAGGGCCAGCTCCCGCTGGCGGCCGCGATCAAGCGCATCGGCAAGCTCCCGCGCCGTGGTCAGCGCCCACGGGTCCACGGGATCGACCACCGTGGCGAGCGCGGGCAGGTAGACGTCCTCGTAATACCGCCGGCCCGGCTCGGTGAAGCCGAACGAGCTCGCGATGTAGCAGCGGGGACGCATGGCCGCAGGTTACGCATCACCGGAGGCGGAGCGGCGGGCTCGACCCGGAGGGCGAGCGGGCCGCACCACCTTTCGCCCGTCAAGTCATCTGGCCCACGAGCCGATTAAAACCCCGCCGGCGGACCAGCGTCGGTCATCTCTCGAACTTGAAGACTAGGGGTTACTGCGTATGTCACCGAGGCACATCAAGCCTCTGGCTCTGATCGTCGTGCTGGGGTCGATGCTCATGTTCGCGGCCAACGGCCGGGCTGCCGTCGCCCGCGACTCCGGATCCGCCGCGGGCACCGTCTCGCTTGACCAATCGGCCTACACCGCCCATGAGAGCCAGGGCACGCTGGCGATCACGATCGTGCGGACCGGGAACCTCCTCACCGAGGAGCACGTGGGCTACGGCGTCAAGCAGCAGGACGCGCAGGACGGGATCGACTTCACCGCCATCCCCAGCACCTACATCACGATGGCCCCCGGTCAGAGCACCTACACGTTCGATGTGCCGATCATCGACCAGGGCATCAACGCGACCCCCGTCCACGCGCTCGCCTACCTCTACCACTCCGTGCCGGACAGCATCGGCACCACCAACTCGCTCATCACGATCCAGCACGACGATCCGGTCCAGACGCGAGATCCAGCCAACCCGCTCGGCGTGCCCGCGCCGGCCGACGCCAACCCCGTCGCGGGGGCCAAGCTCTTCGTCGATCCGCAGTCTCCGGCGGCTCAGGCCGAGGCGCACACCTCCGGAGCGGCTCACACGCTGCTCGGTGAGATCGCCGGCCAGCCGGGGGCCCACCGCTTCTACATGTGGAACATGGGTCCCAACGTCGCCGGCCAGGTGGCGCACTGGCTGCAGGGTACGCAGCTGGAGCAGCCCGGAACCACGGTGATGCTCTCCAGCTACAACCTCGTGCACGGCCCGTGCGGTTCCACCACCACCCCGGCCATGCAGGCGACGTATGACGCGTACATGCACCAGCTCGCCGCCGGCATCGGCAACTACCACGTCATCTACTTCCTCGAGTTCGACTCCCTGATCACCAGCCCCTGCCTGACGAGCTCCCAGCTGGCGATTCGCGAGGGCGAGCTCCGCGACGCGGTCTCGATCCTGGAGGCCGATCCCCATGTCGTCGTCTATCTCGACGGCGGCGCCGCCGACGCGATCCCGGCCCGTCACCAGGCCGCCCTCCTGCGCGCCTCCGGCGTCGCCCAGGCCCAGGGGTTCTTCCTGAACTCGACCCACTTCGACTGGACCAGCAAGGAGATCCACTACGGCCAGCAGATCTCCAACATGCTCGGAGGCACCCACTTCATCGTCAACACCGGTGAGAACGGGCGAGGTCCGCTCGTCCCGCGCAACCGGGTCAAGCACGGCAACGAGGTCCTTTGCAACCCGTCGGGACGCGCCCTGGGGCCGCTGTCGCTGAGCCAGGACGATGCCCAGCAGACGGGCTACGCGGGGCTCGACGGACTGCTGTGGTTCTCGAACCCGGGCGGGAGCGGTGGCCAGTGCGTCAGGGGGGCGCCGCCCGCCGGCACCTTCTGGCCCGCGTATGCCGAGATGCTGGCTCGTAACTGGGTCAACAGCGTCAGCGGCCCGCACTTCCGCCTGCGGCGCGTGCCCTGATCCCGGTCAGGAGCCACCGACCGTCAGCAGCGTCGCGCTCGCGGGCGGCAGCCGCACGACGAACCGTCCCTGAATGCGCGACAGGGCAGCCTGACGCAGGGATCCGGTGAGCGCCGCGGTGCTCGTCGTCGACCCAAAGGTCTGGCCGGCGATCGCGACGCCGCTCCTGGCACTCACCCGCCGGGCTCTGAGCCGCTGTGTAGTCGCCGTGGAACCCGGTCCCGGCGTCCGCACCGCGGTGGTGATCCAGCGGCGCAGCGAGCCGTTGATGAGGACGACACGGACGCGGGCGCCGGGCGCCCGGGTCGCCCACACGCGCACCGGACCCGGCGCGGGCGCGGTGCTCGACAGGAGCCGCGCCCCGGGCGGGGCCGCGCGCGCGAACATCAACATCCCGTAGTACATCGGCTTGACCTCGGCCGTCCAGCGGCCGTGTTCATGGCCGAAGGCGAACGGCTCGTAGATCGCCCTGCGGAACGTGTGGATGTTGACCCCATCGACGCCGGCCCGCGCCATGTTGAACAGGGTGTTGAGGATCCAGAGCGACGAGGCGAACGTGTTGCTGACGCCCCGGGCTCCGCCACAGGAGACGCTGTTGAGCTCATCGGAGCGCAGCGGGAGCCCCTGCGCGTGGGCAACCCGGACCGCAGCCTCCAGACTGTCGGCCGGGCCGGCCGCCGCGCCCGCCGACAGGAGGTTGGCGATGGTGGGGTACGCCGGTGAGGTGCGCGGGGTGAAGCACCGGTGAAGCGGATAGCGGTGGAAGGTGACAACCCGCACCCGCGCGTTGCTCACCAGGTACTGCCTGAGACCGGCCAGCCAGGCCGGCGCGCCGGCGGCGGGGCCGACGAGGGGGACGGTGGAGGGAAGGGCGGCACTGACCCGGGCGTAATCCGGGAGGTAGGCGCCAAACCCGTACGACGACGCCCTCCCCGGCACGCCCACCCCCTGAGAATTCTCGTACCACCCCAGCGTTCCGTAGACCTCCGGCTCGTTGCCGAGCTCGAACCCGGCGATGTACCGGCGGCCGAGCCCGGTCAGCAGGTTGTCGGCCTCCATGCGGGCGACCGGGACACTGTCGGCCTCAAAGTTGACGCCCAGGATCAACCGGGCGTCGAGCGCCTCGGCCGTCGCCCGCACCGCCCGGACCCAGCGCGCCCCGAGCGAGTACCGCACCCCCGGCGGCCTGGCGACGCCGGGCGTCGGCCACCACGTCCAGTCGGCAGTGTCGCCGCCGAAGCGGATGACCGGCGACTGGTTCGGGGTCAGCTGACGGACCAGCGCGACGAACAGCGGGTTTGGATGGGCGGGATCGCTGCCGAAGTAGGAGATCGCCGAGGGGTACTCGATCGACAGGCCGATGAATCCGGCGGGGACCGGCCGGCTGACCGGGGCGGCGCCGATCTCGATGCGCAGCGCGTGCTTCGGGATCGTCGGCTGCGCCTCGGCACCGCTCTGCACGATCAGCACAGCGACGCCGATCACCAGCACCAACGCCAGGGGCAGATACCTGGCCAGGCGGCTGCGCCGCCGTCCTGGACGGCGGCGCGTCTGCCGCGAGCTCAGCTGCGTAGGCGAGGGCGAGATCCGGGGACTATGGCAGCCCCGGACACGGCTCGGTCAGGGAGCCGGGGGCTTCTCCTAACCAGCTCGAAACATGCGCTCGAGCTCCTCGATACCGCCCCGGCGGCGCCGTGGGTGGCTGCCGGAGACCTCAAGCCCGGTCCGGATCTCGAACAGCCGACGCTGCGCATAATCGAGCTCGCTCCAGGTACGGCGGGCGCGGGTCACGAGGTTGTGGACACGGCTGGGGACGCTGATCATGACGCTTTCCTCCTGGGATCGCTGGGGGCTGTCTGGATCCACTGTGCGCTAAGCCGGCTCCGCCCACATCGGCAATTCGCAGCGATTTCCCCGTCCAGGGGCCTTAGGCGGTTCTCGATCGCCTACGGCCTCTCACCGCGGCAGTGGAGTCAAAGGGACGCTCATGCCGCGAGCCTGCGCTCGAACGTCGCGTGCCTGCACACTCAGTCCGGGGCTGCGTTCAGCTTGTGGCAATCAACCAGGTCATCGGCCGCCGACACCCACGCCGACGCCAGCGCCCGCCGCGCGCTCCCACAGCGGCGCCGCCCGGCGGTCTCGCCCCAGCAGCACCGGCGTGATACCGCAGATCTCGGCCAGCATCACCAGCGGGCCGACCTGGTCCCCCGGGGTGGCATGGATGTGGTTGCACGGGAAGATCTGCAACATCTCCTCATGCGAGCAGTACAGACGGGCATGGACGTGCGGCCATGTCGGATCGGTCTGCGCGTTGAGCGCTCGCCGCTGCGCAGGCGGCAGGTCGACGGCTTCACCCGGGATGATGACCAGATACGGGCGATCGTCCCAGATGCCCAGACGGGCGAACGTGAGCGGACCCGGGGCGGCATCGAACTCCACGGAGGCGCCACCCGCCTTGAAGTACAGCGAGAGGGCCGGGTGGAATGTCACCCGTTCGAAGTTCGCCGCCGGGTCGGCGGAGCGCGTCGCATACCAGGTCGCATGCTGGCCGGAGTTGCACAGATCCCACACGTCGAGGTCCGGGTGATAGAGGCGAACGTCCATGAACAGGCTGGGGAGGCCGCCGGAGATGTACTTCAGCAGCTCCATCGTGATCGCCCCATCGGCATCGGCCTCCGTGGCGCACACCGTTGACTCCTTCGGGCCCCGCCAGTCATAGGGGTCGTTCAGCAGCATCTCCGCGACGTCGGCGGTGCACACGTACTCGGTCAACTCGCGCTGACCCTTGATCCCGCAGTAGGCGAACCCGTTCTCATCGTTGAGCTCGCGCACCGCCAGATACAGGCGCAGCTGCGTCTCCAGCCGCTCCGGCGTGAGCATGTCGCCGTCGTAGAGAAGGCGCTGCCTCAGCAGCGACTCGAGCCACTCCCGTCCGGCGCGGACCTCGGCGGCGTCGATCTCCTTCATCCGCTCGAGCACCCACAGCTGATCGATCTGATAGGCCGTCGTCCCCAGCGCCTTGATCGTCGGCACCAGATGAAAGAACCCCGTCTCCATGCCCATCGAATGCCCGCCGTAGAGGCCGTAGACCTCGGTCTGGATCAGCGTCACCGCCTGCGCGGCACGGATCCAGGTCCCCACCGCCTTGCGCGTTTCGGCCCGCGCCACGTCACCGACGATCCGGTGCGTACGCACGCCGGCCTGACGCAGCGCCCCATCGGTCGCCAGCAGGCCCACGTTGCCGGGAAACCTGCCGTTGTTGTTCGACAGCGACAGGATCGGCACGTCACGTCCGACCGCGTTCACCAGCGGCCACACGAGGAACGGGAAGTCCCACACGTTGAAGCACAGGATCAGCGAGCGGCACCCGGATCGCCGCAGCCGCTCACCGATCTCCTGCGCGGTGCGCACGGATTTCACCGTCTCAGGCGCGACCACGATCTCCGGCCCCCGGCCGCCGGCGTCCGCGACCTCCTCCCGGATGGCCTGCCCCCACCGCTCCAGCACCTGCATGTTCTCGACCTCGTTGAGGCCGTGCACATGTGGGCGCTCGTCGTTGACCATGACCAGACCGACGGGGGTGCTGCGCATCGAGGCTCCTCTCCGGTGCCGGGCGACGGCTGCCGTGCCGCCGCCCGCGTTCGTGATGTCGCCGGGCACGCTCAGGACGCGGTGGGTGGCACCAGCAGCTTGTGGATCGCCGGCTGGTTCATGTTCGCCTTGGTGACGACGGTCGAGCCGGTGTCCACCGCGTGCGGGACCTTCCTGTGCTGGAGCAGGTTCACGGCCTCGGACACGCCGAGGTATCCGATCCTGAACGGGTTCTGGACGATGAGCGCCGACACCTGCCCCTGGGTGAGCGCGCTGACCTCGTCAGGTGCGTTGTCGAACCCCACCACCTTCACCTTTCCCACCAGGCCACGTTCCAGCAGCGCGTGCACCACGCCGATCACACCCGGCTCGTTCGCGGCGAACACGCCCTTGAGATTGGGATGCGAGGTCAGGATGTTCTCCATCTGCGACAGGGCCGTGCTGATGTCGCTCTGGTCGTACTGCACCGCGACGAGCTTGATGTTGGGATATTTCTTGAGCTCCTGCTCAAACCCCTGTTGGCGCTGGATCGAGGTTTCCGCCGAGGGGACGAAGGGCAACAGCGCCACCTGACCCTTACCGCCGATCTGCTGGGCCAGGATGTCCGCCGCCTTGGCGGCTGCGGCGATGTTGTCGGTGGCGACCAGGGGCGGCATCTGCGGCGACAGGCCGGAGTCGATGTTCACCACCGGAATCCGGGCTTTGGTCGCCGCCTGCGCCGTGGAGACCAACCCGTGCGCGTCGGTGGCGGCAAAGGCGATGCCGCTGACGTGCTTGGTGACGAAGTCCTGCAGGATGTTGACCTGGCCGGCGACGTCCGTCTCGGTCTCGGTGCCCTTCCAGATGATGTTGACGTGCAGCGCCTTGGCTGCCGCCAGCGCGCCGGCATGCACCGTCCCCCAATAGAAGAGGCCCACGGACTTGGGAACGACCGCCAGCGTGTACTTGGCACCACCCACCTTGAAGCTCGCTCCCGTCGCACCCGAAGACGAGCTGGGGCTGGAGCCGGCCGCGGAGCTCGGACCGGAGCTCGTGCTCGGCTTGGAGCTTCCGCATGCTGCGAGCGCGGCGGCGGCAACGGCCGCCACCGCAAGAGCCGGGACCGCCCGCCGCAGTCGGCCCAGACCGGGCATCGTCTTGTTCTCCGTCATGTCTACCTCCCTCGACTCACACATCTGCCGCTATCGCCGGGCGAGCGCGCGACGCCGCACCTGGTCGTAGGTGACGGCGGCGATGATCATCACCCCGAGAATGAAGTCCTGCCAGAAGTTGGAGATGTTCAGTAGGTCGCCTCCGTTTGAGATCAGTTCCATCAACAGCGCCCCGATCAGTCCCCCTATCACGGTGCCCTCGCCGCCGAAGAGGCTCGCCCCTCCGATCACCGCCGCGGCGATGGCATCAAGGTTGTAATTGGCACCCGCCGAGGGATCCCCGGTCACCACCCGGCTGGCGACGATCACCCCGCCCAGGCCCGCCAGCAGCCCCTGGAGCGCGTAGACGGAGACGAGCACACGGGTGACCGGGATCCCGGACAGGCGAGCCGTTTCCGCGTTGCTGCCGATCGCGTAGGCGCTGCGCCCCAGGGTGGTGCGGGCCAGGATGAACCAGCCGGCGGCGGCGACGATCGCCATCACCACGATCGGCGCCGGGATGGGTCCGACGTGACCATCGCCGAGCGCATCGAACTGCGTCGGCGCCGCGATCGGCTGCCCGTTTGTCACCAACAGAGCGACCCCTCCGATCGCGCTCAGCGTCCCCAGCGTCGCGATGAACGGGGGCAGGTGCACCCGGGTGACCAGCAGCCCGTTGATCAGGCCCACCCCGCCGCCCACCAGCACGCCGAGGATCATGCCGGGGACGATGCCCCAGTGGTCGTTGACCACCACCATCGTCGACATGACTCCCGAGAGGGCGACGACGGCGCTGACCGAGAGGTCGATCCCCGCGGTGATGATGACCATGACCTGGCCCACGGTGATGATCGCGATCACCGACATCTGCACGAAGATCGCCGAGATGTTCGTGCTGGTCAGAAAATACGGCGAGGCCAGGGTCAGGGCGACGCCGAGGGCGAGGACGAACAGGAATGGGCCGAGCTGTTGCAGCAACCGCCTCAGCCAGGCGCGCCGATACGGCTCGGGCTGCTCAAGTGTGATCTGAGCCGGCGCGCCCTCGGTCATCGTCTGCGGGTCGGTCATGTCGGCATTCCTCCTCGTTCGTGCGCCGTCACCGGTACCTGACCCGTGGCCGCAAACATCACGTCCTCCTGTGTCACCTCTCCCCGGTCGAACTCGGCGACGATCGCGCCGCGGCGCATCACCAGGATCCGGTCGCTCATACCGAGCACCTCCGGCAGGTGCGAGGACAGCAGGATGACCGCCTTGCCCTCGGCGAGAAACCTGTTGATCAGCCGGTAGATCTCCACCTTGGCCCCCACGTCGATCCCCCGGGTGGGCTCATCGAGGACGAGCACCTCGACCCCGGCGGTCAGCCACCTGCCGAGAACCGTCTTCTGCTGATTGCCGCCGCTCAGCAGCGCCACCTGCTGATCGATGGAGGGTGTGACGATCCGCAGCGCCCGGACGACGGCCTCCGCCGAGCGTCGCTCCTGGATGGGGTTCAGAACGCTCAGGCGCGAGAACTGCGGCAACGACGCCAGGGTCAGGTTGGCGCCGACCCCCAGCAGACCGGCGATACCGCTGCGCCGCCGGTCGTCGGAGAGGTAGCCGATGCTGTGACGGATGGCGTCCTGTGGATTGCGGATCCGCACCGGCTCGCCGCGGCGAAGGACGGTGCCGCCATCGGCCGGGATCGCGCCGATGAGGGTCTGCATCAGCGCCGTCCGGCCCGCCCCGAGCAACCCGGCGAAGCCCAGGACCTCGCCGGCCCGGACCGAGAAGCTCACCTCGGCCGCCTTTCCCGGCACTGTCAGGCGCTCGACCCGGAGCAGCTCGTCTCCCAGGGAGACCGTCTGCTTGGGGAACATCTCCAGCAACGGCCGGCCGACCATCAGCCTGACGAGCTCGTCCGCGCTGGTCTCCGAGACGGCGCGCTCCCCGGCCAGCTCACCATCACGCAGGATCGACACCCGGTCGCAGAGGCGCAGGATCTCCTCGATCGTGTGCGAGATGTAGACGGTCGCCACCCCGTGGCCGCGCAGGTCGCGGAGCACGCGGAACAGCTCGGATACCTCCGTCTCGGTGAGGGCCGACGTCGGTTCGTCCAGAACCAGCACCTTCACGTCGTGCGAGAGCGCCTTGGCGATCTCGGTCATCTGCTGCTGAGCGATGCTCAACTCGCTCACCCGCGCCCGCAGAGGCAGCTTGATCTGGAGCCTGTCCAGCACGGCACCCGCCTCGCGATACAGCCGGCGCCACTGCACCAGCCCCAGCCGCTTCGCCGGCAGCCGGCCGATGAACAGGTTCTCGGCCACGCTCAGATGTGGAGCGAGGCTGGTCTCCTGGTACACCGTCGAGATGCCGCGATCCAGCGCGTCGGTCGGACCGGAGATCCGAACCTCCTCGCCGCCGAGCAGGATCCGGCCCTCGTCCTTTCGCTCCGCCCCGGCGAGGATCTTCATCAGCGTCGACTTGCCCGCCCCGTTCTCACCCAGAAGGGCGTGGATCTCGCCGCGCGCGATCCTCAGGTCGACGCCCTTGAGCGCCTGCACACCCGGAAAGTGGCGCTGGATGCCGAGCATCTCGACGGCGGGCGTGCCGGTGGACGGGCCGGTGCTCACCTCACCGGGGCCCCTCTGCTCATGACGGCCGGCTCCGGCCTGGCGCGCTCGGCGGGCTCGGCGGGCGCACTGCCAAGCTGGTGGGCCGAGAGGCGGTGGGCCAGATCACGCGTGGCGGGATACAGCTCCCGGTACACCGCGTACAGCTCGTCGTACAGGGCACGCCGGTCATCCTGCGGCGCAATGGTCTCGGCCACCGGGTTCCAGCGACTGTCGAGCTCGGCCAGGCCGGCGGCCGCGCCCGCCAGCTGTGCGTCGCCAAAGCTCGCGCCGATGGTCAGCCCGGGCACGTCCTGCGGGCGACCGGTGACGTCGGAGACGATCTGCGTCCACAGGCCGCCGCGGGTCCCGCCGCCGACGGCGACGAGACGGGCGGGGTCCCCGCCGGCCAGCTGGATGGCCTCCAGGTTGTGACGGGTTCCGAACGCGGTTGCCTCGAGCAGCGCACGGTAGAGGTGCCCGCGGTGGTGATTGAGGGTGAGTCCGAGCGCGGCGCCGCGGGCGCTCGGGTCGAACAGGGGAGTGCGCTCACCGGCGAAGTACGGCAGCACCACCAGCCCGTCCGCCCCCGGCGCAGTGGCGGCCGCTTCGCCCACGAGCTGTTCGAACGGCGGGCCGCCGGCGATCTCGCGCAGCCAGCCCGTCAGTGCGCCGGACGTCGCCATTCCGGCGGCGATGGTGCGCGACCCGGGTGTCACCCCGGCCGTCAGCCACAGCGACGGGTGGGGCGTGGCCGTCGGTGCTACGTGGACGATGAACATCGTCGTCCCGTACGCGAGCATGGTGTCGCCCGCAGCATCCGCTCCCGCACTCAGCGACTCGGCCCAGGCGTCGATCGTCCCGGCGGCCACGGACGTTCCGGCCCGCAGCCCGGTCTCGGCGGCCGCGGCGGCGGTCACCGATCCGGCGAGGTCACCGGGCCACAGGAGGCGGGGCAGCGCGAGCCCGGGAGCGATCTCCTGGCTCCAATCGTCGCGCCAGCGCGCTGCGGCCAGATCGTACAGGGGGTTGCACTGGCTGGCGGAGTGATGGTCGAGCACGTACTCGCCGGTGAGTCGCAGCACCGCGAACGAGCTGGCCATCACGAATCGCCGCGTGCGCTCCCACACCTCGGACTCGTGGCGGCGCAGCCATAGCAGCTTGGGTCCGACCGCCTGGGAGGTCAGCGGAGAGCCGCCGGAGGCGAGGACCGCGTCGGCGCCATATCGCTCGGTCAACTCCACCACCTCGGCCGAGGCGCGGGTGTCGATGCCGTAGAGGATCGCCGGGCGCAGCGGGTCGCCCGCGCGGTCGATCGGCAGCAGACAGGGGCCGATCCCGCTGACGCACACCGCTCGGACCGCGGCCAGGGAATTCCGGCCGAGCTCGGCCAGGAGCGCCTGAAGATCTCCCCACCACACCTGCTCGGCGTCGTGCTCCGCCCACCCCGGCCTCGGCAGCGACAGCTGGTGCTCGCGCTCCGCCGCGTCCACGATCGTTCCATCCGGTTGTGCCAGGACCGCCTTGGAACTGGACGAGCCGAGATCAATGCCGAGGAGCAGCTCCTCCATCTACCGATCCCTCCGGCAGCAGGAGCCCCGATGGCGCAGCTCGAGCTCGAACACCCTCCGGCGGCGCCGTGTGCGTCCATCGCTGATCCGGTCCAGGAGCAACTCCACCGCCGCGCCCGCCATCTGGCGCACCGGCTGGGCGAGCGTCGTCAGCGGCGGGTCGGTCAGCTCGGCCCACGGGGGATCGTCAAACGAGACGATGGCGACATCGTCAGGTATGCGCAGGCCCCGCTCCCGGATCGCCTGCAGGGCGCCGATCGTCATGAGGTTGTTGGCGACCAGCAGGGCCGTCGCACCGGCGTCGACGAGCGCGGCCGCGGCATGGCGGGCGCCCTCCGCGCGGAATCCCCCATCCGCCACCATCGCCTCGAGTCCGGCCGCGGTCACCGCCTCGCGGTAGCCGTCGAGGCGCTCATCCGCCGTCTGGACGCCGGCGAGACCGCCGACGAATCCCACGTGCACGTGGCCGCACTCGAGCAGATGCTCGGCTCCCCGGCGTGCGCCCGCCACGTTGTGCACGACGACGACGTCGGCGCGCCGGTCCGGGACCGAACGATCGAACGCCACCACGGAGACCCCGTGATCAAGCAGGTCGGCGATCTCGAAGGCATCGCTGTCGGTCGGCGAGAGGATGACGCCGGCGACGCGCTCGGCGGTGAGGACGCGCAGGTAGTCGCGCTGCTTGGCCGGATCCTCGTCGGTGTTGCACAGCAGCACCCGGTATCCCCGCAGGTAGGCGGCATCCTCCACCGCCCTGACCATCTGCGTGAAGTGCGGGTTCTCGATGTCGGAGACGACGACTCCGATCATCTCCGCCTGACGTCGGCGGAGGTTGCTGGCAAGCCGGTTGGGCCGGTAGCCGAGTTCCTCGATGGCGGCGAGCACCAGTTGCCGCTTGGCCTCGCCAACCGTCGCGCTGCCGTTCAGCACACGCGACACGGTTGCCGGAGAAACGCCTGCGCGCTGAGCCACATCATTGATACGAAAGGGCTGCCTCGACACAGCGGTGAAATCGATTTCAGAAACGGATTTCAGACGATACGCCCGCCTCCGCTCCGCGTCAAGCGCAAACCCGGCGACCACGTCATCCGGCCGCCCCCAGGGTGCCGGCGGCCCCCATGCGGGTCTACCATCAGCGGATGCTCCAGGCCGCGGCGATCATCTTGGCGGGTGGGCGGTCATCTCGGATGGGCTCGCCCAAGGCGGCCCTGGACTGGCACGGGTCCACGCTGCTGCGGCGGGTCACCGGGATCGCGGCCCGCGCCGTCGACGGGCCCGTCGTCGTGGTGCGCGCTCCCGGACAGCGCCTGCCTGACCTCGAGCCGGCGATCGAGCTGGTGGAGGACGCCCGGGAGGGTCGTGGACCCCTGCAGGGGCTGGCCGCCGGACTCGCTGCGATCGATGGTCGAGCCGAGGTCGCCTATGTCTCGTCGACCGACGTTCCCCTGCTGCATCCGGCGTTCGTCCGACGCGTCATCGGGGCGTTCAACGACGAGATCGACGTCGTCCTGCCGGACATCCGCGGGTACCGCCAGCCGCTGGCCGCCGGGTATCGATCGAACTTGCTGGACGTCGTCGAGGAGCTGATCGCGGCGGACCGGCTCAAGCCCGCGTTCCTGTTCGAGCGCTGCCGGGTCCTGCGCCTGAGCGATGAGGCGATACTGCGCGATGGCGCGCTCAACCGCCTGGATCCCGGGCTCGACTCGGTGAGCAACCTCAACGAGCCGGCGGACTACGCGCGGGCTCACGCGCTCCCCGCGCCCGAGATACGGGTGGAGCGATTCGGAACCCTGGCGCCGCGCTCGGGGTCTCGCCGGGAGACCGTCCGCGCGTGGACGCTCGGCGAGGTGGCGGCGCGGATCGGCGTGACTCTGGACGACCATGTGGTGGCCGCTCTGAACGGCGATCAGATCACCCGCCAGGCGCAGGTGCCCCTGGCGACCGGCGACGCGGTCGCGTTCATGGCCGCCGATGCGGGCGGATGACGATCGCGACACCGGGCCGCGCGGCGAGTGGAGCTAGGATCGGTCCCATGCGACCGCCTCCACCCGGCGGCTATTTCGGCAGAGCGCTGATCGTCGATCTGGACCACGGCACGGGCCACGCCGAGCCCGTGGAAGAGCCGGTGCTCCGATCCTTCATCGGCGGCGCCGGCCTGGGCACCTGGCTGATGCACCGGTACTGCCCCTCCGGCGTCGAGGCCCTGGCGCCGGAGGCGCCACTGGCGTTCGTCTTCTCGCCACTGGTCGGAACGCCCCTGACCACCAGCGCCAAGTTCGCCGTCGTGGCGAAGTCCCCGCTCACCGGCCGGCTGACCGACGCGCTCGCGTCCAGTCACTTTGCGATCGCGGGCAAGCTGACGGGCCATGACGCGATCGTCCTCCGCGGTGCCTGCCCGGAGCCATCGGTCCTGGTGATCGATGGCAGCTCGGTGTCGCTCGTTCCCGCCGGCGACCTCTGGGGCCTGCCGGCGGCCGACGCCGAGCGCGCGTTGCGAGAGCGGATGGGCCGCGCCTGGCGAGTCGCGGCCATCGGCCCGGCGGGCGAGCGCGTCGTGCGCTACGCGACGATCTCCCACGATGGGCGGCACGCGGGGCGGGGCGGACTCGGCGCCGTCATGGGATCCAAATGGTGCAAGGCGATCGTGGTCCGCGCCGGTACCAAGGTCGCGTCGGCCGACCCGGCCGCCGTTCTGGCGGCGGCCAGGGAGCTGCGCGAGCGCTCGTTCGGGGCGGCCACGGCCAAATACCGCGAGCTGGGGACGATGGCCAACCTGCTGGCCTTCAACGCGATCTCGGCGCTCCCCACGCGCAACTTCACCGCCGCCACGTTCGACGACGCGCCGGCTCTCGGCGCCGAGGAGATCGCGGAGCTGCGTCAGGTCGCCCGCAGCTCCTGCGCGTCCTGCTCGATCGGCTGCGAGCACCTCTACAAGGGACCCGGCGGCAAGAAGATCCGGATGGAGTACGAGAACGTGTTCGCGCTGGGGCCGCTGTGCGGAGTCAGCGACGCCGACGCCGTGATCGCCGCCAGCTCTCGCTGCGACGAGCTGGGCCTGGACACGATCTCGGCCGGCGGAACCATCGCCTGGGCCATGGAGTGCGCCGAGAAGGGCCTGATCGACGCGCCGTGGTTGCGATTCGGCGACGGCTCCGCGTTGATGCGGGCGATCGACGAGATCGGTGCCCGTGAGGGGATCGGCGACCTTCTGGCGGAGGGATCGCGGTTCGCCTCACGCCTGGTCGGCCGGGGCTCGGAGGCATTCGCCGCCCATGTCAAGGGGCTCGAGCTCCCGGGATACGAGCCGCGTACGCTGCAGGCGATGGCGCTCGGTCTTGCCGTCAACGCCCGCGGCGCCGACCACAACCGATCCGGCGCCTATGAGAGCGACCTGTCCGGCCGTCACGACCGGCTCGCCGGGGGCGACGCGCACGTCGCCGGCGCGATCGACACCGAGGACCGCGCCGCCATCATGGACTCGCTCATCCTGTGCAAGTTCCTGCGGGGTGTGTTTGCCGACCCGCTCGTAGAGTGGGCGGCCCTGCTCAACGCGGTCACCGGCTGGGACACCGACGCCGGCGAGCTCCGCACCACGGCCCGGCGAATCGTGATGGCCAAGCGGCTGTTCAACCTGCGCGAGGGCTGGACCCGCGACGAGGACTGGCTTCCCGAGCGCTTCCTGACGGAGGCCCTGGAGCTCGGCTCCGGGCGGCCCGCGACCCTCACCCCGGACCGTCTGGCATCGATGATCAGCTCGTATTATCGGGTCCGCGGGCTCGACGAGGAAGGGCTGCCGACCTCGGCCGAGCTGGATCAGCTCGAGCTGGAGACGCTGGCGGTGAGATCTGGACAAATAGGTGTAAGCGAGGGAGACTGACGACGATGGCCACCACTTCAGCAGCCCAACCCACACCCATCACCGAGAACGTCACCCTGCGGATCGACGGCCGCGAAATCACGGTCCGGGAAGGGGCCACAATCCTCGACGCCGCCGCGCAGCTCGGCATCGAGATTCCGGTCCTCTGTCACGACGAGCGCTACGACGCCGTCGGGGTCTGCCGGATGTGCGTCGTCGACGTCGGCGCCCGCGCCTATGCGGCGGCCTGCGTCCGGCCGTGCGAGGAGGGGATGGAGGTCACCACCACGGGCGACCGACTGGACCGCCACCGCGCCACGCTGACCGAGCTGCTCCTGTCCGATCAGCCGGATCCGGAGGCCGATCCCAAGGAGACGACCACCGCCGACAACGAGCTGCTCGTCCTGGTGCGCCAGTACGGCGTCGAGCAACGCGACGGGCTCCCCCGGGGGCAGGGACGCGGCATCGACGACTCCAACCCCGTCATCTCCGTCAACCACGACGCCTGCATCCTGTGTGACCGGTGCGTGCGCGCGTGCGACGACATCCAGGGCAACGACGTGATCGGCCGCAGCGGCAAGGGCTATACGACGCGCATCGCGTTCGACCTCAACGATCCCATGGGCGAGTCGTCGTGCGTGACCTGCGGCGAGTGCGTGGCCGCCTGCCCCACCGGCGCGCTGACCAACAAGCCGCTGCACGACGTGCCGATCCGGCCCCGCTCCGAGCTGCGTCAGGTCGACAGCGTGTGCCCGTACTGCGGGGTCGGCTGCGCGCTCACCTACCACGTCGACGATGAGCGCCAGGCGATCTCGTTCGCCGAGGGCCGCGAGCAGCCCGGGTCCAAGGGCCGGCTGTGCGTCAAGGGCCGCTACGGCTGGGACTACGCCCGCTCGCCCCAGCGGCTGACCACCCCGCTGATCCGCCGCGAGGATGCCTACCCCAAGGGACCCTTGTCCGGCGACGTGAAGGGCGAGGGACGCGGCCGGCGCAAGCCCGGGGGCCTGGTCGACTACGACGAGGTCATGCCGCACTTCCGGGAGGCGAGCTGGACGGAGGCGCTGGACCTGATCGCCACCAGGCTGGTGGAGATCCGCGATGAGCACGGGTCAGGGGCCATCGCCGGGTTCGGCTCGGCCAAGTGCTCAAACGAGGAGGCCTACCTCTTCCAGAAGCTGATCCGCGCCGGCTTTGGCACCAACAACGTCGACCACTGCACCCGGCTCTGCCATGCCTCCAGCGTCGCGGCGCTGTTCGAGGGCGTCGGCTCAGCGGCGGTCTCGACGACGTATGGCGACGTCATCAACGCCGACGTCGCCATCCTGGCCGGAACCAACACCACCGCCAACCATCCCGTCGCCTCCTCGTTCTTTAAGCAGGCGCGCCGCCGAGGGACCACGCTGATCGTCGTGGATCCGCGACGTGAGCGCGTTGCCGAGCACGCCGACATCTACTGCCAGATCAAGCCCGGGACCGACGTCGCGTTCTACAACGGCGTCATGCACGAGATCATCGAGCTGGGGCTCGTCGACCGGGAGTTCATCGCCAGCCGGACGAGCAACTACGGGGATCTCGCCAAGATGGTCAAGCAGTATCCGCCGGAGCGTGCCGGCCAGATCTGCGGCATCTCACCGGCCGTTCTGCGCGAGGTGGCACGCGCCTGGGGTGAGGCGGGCTCCGCCGTCGTCTACTGGGGGATGGGCATCTCCCAGCACACCACCGGCACCGACAACGCCCGCTGCCTGATTGCGCTGTGCGCGATCACCGGACAGGTGGGCCGGCCCGGGACCGGCCTGCACCCGCTGCGGGGCCAGAACAACGTCCAGGGCGCCTCCGATGCCGGCCTGATCCCCATGTTCTATCCGGACTATCAACCCGTCGACCGTCCCGCCACGTGGGAGCGATTCGAGCGGGCCTGGGGCCGGGAGCTCGACCACGTTCGCGGGTTGACGGTGACCGAGATCGTGGGCTCCGCGCTCAAGAAGGGCGTCCGCGGGATGTACATGATGGGCGAAAACCCATTCCTGTCGGATCCCAACATCAACAAGGTCCGCAAGGCCCTGAGCGCCCTGGACTTTCTCGCCGTGCAGGACATCTTCCTCACCGAGACCGCCGAGTTCGCCGACGTCATCCTGCCGGCGTCCTCGTATATGGAGAAGGACGGGTCCTACACCAACACCGACCGCAGGGTGCAGCTCGGACGCAAGGTGCTGGATCCTCCCGGGGAGGCCCGGGTGGACTGGGAGATCATCCAGGAGCTCGCCAACCGGATCGGACTGCCGATGCACTACGAGTCGGCTGACGAGATCTTCGACGAGCTGGTGTCGTTGATGCCCAACTACACCAACCTGAGCTACGACAACCTCGGAGCCAGCGGCAAGCTGTATCCCAACTCGGACCCGGGGCAGTCGGACGGCACCATCGTGCTGTTCCAGGACGGGTTCAACACCGACGACGGCCTGGCTCACCTGGTGCCGGCGGAGTGGATGCCGGCCCGCGAGCTGCCCAACGAGGAGTACCCGTTCGTGCTGAACACCGGCCGGCTGCTGGAGCACTGGCACACCGGCTCGATGACGCGGCGCTCGTTCGCCCTGGACTCCATCTCCCCCAACGCAACGGTCTTCTTGAATCCCGAGGACGCGGAGCGCATGGGGATCGCCGACGGAGACTTCGCCCGGGTGACGTCGCGGCGCGGCTCGATCGAGCTCGAGGCGCGCGTCTCGCACCGGGAGACGTCCGGCAGCTGCTTCATTCCCTTCCACTTCCGCGAGGCCGCCGCGAACCTGCTGACGATCGACGAGATCGACCCGGTCGGGAAGATCCCGGAGTTCAAGTTCTGCGCCGTACGCGTCGAGCCGGTCCCGGTGACCGCCACCCACGCCGAGGCGCACTGATGGCCATCGTCAACGGACGCGTCCCGGGCCGTGAGGCACGGGCGGGACGCTTCTCCGGACCGAGCCTGATCCCCTCGCTGAACGTGATCCAGCGCGAGCACGGCTGGCTGCCCCGCGAGGAGCTCGTCCGACTGGGACGCGAGACGAAGCGGCCGCTGTATGAGATCGAGGGACTGATCTCGTTCTATCCCCACTTCCGCGCCGAGCCGCCGGCGCGGGTCGAGGTCACGGTCTGCCGTGACCTGTCGTGCTGGCTGCACGGCGCCGATGAGCAGATCGCCGCCATCCGTGGGCGCTTCGGTGACGACGTCGAGGTCGAGGTGCGCGAGGTCTCCTGCGTCGGGCGCTGCGACATCGCGCCCGCCGCGACAGTCCAGGAGCAACCGGTGAGGACCGCGGAGCTTCCCGCGGCGGTGGAACGGACGCGGACGACCGGCAGGCCGCCGGCCGCGCGGGCGGCTGACCGCCGCATCTGGCCCAATGATCCGTACGGCGACGCTCCGCCTGACGCCCGCTATGCGACCGTCCGGGACATGATCGCCCGCGAGCTCAGCGGCGAGAGTGCAATCGAGACGCTCAAGGAATCCGGCCTGCGGGGAATGGGCGGAGCCGGCTTTCCGACCGGCGCCAAGTGGGAGATCGTCGCCGGGCAGTCGAGCGAGCCCAAGTTCGTGATCTGCAACGCCGACGAGTCCGAGCCGGGGACGTTCAAGGATCGGCAGATCCTCGCCGAGCAGCCGCATCTGGTGATCGAGGGGATGCTTGCCGGGATGCTCGCGGTTGGCGCGGAGCAGGGCTGGGTGTTCATCCGCCACGAGTACGGGATCGAGGAGGCGGCCATCCGTGCCGAGCTCGACGCCGCTCGCGCAGCCGGGGTGATGGGTGCGGACGTGCTGGGGTCAGGGCGCCGCCTGGACATCGACGTCTTCACGTCGCCCGGCGGCTACATCCTCGGTGAGGAGTCGGCTCTCATCGAGTGCATGGAGGGCCACCGCGGCGAGCCTCGCAACAAGCCGCCGTTCCCGGGTGTCCACGGGCTCTGGGGTAAGCCGACGCTGATGAACTCAGTCGAGACATTTGCGGCGGTGCCGATCATCCTCCAGCGCGGCGGCCGGTGGTGGAAGGACCAGGGGGTCAACGGCGGCATCGGCCTGAAGTTCTTCGCCATCTCCGGCCACATCACCCGTCCGGACGTGTACTGCGTGCCGATGGGCACCACCGCCCGTGAGCTGATCCAGCTCGCCGGCGGCATCCCGGACGGCATCGAGCTGCAGGCATTCCAGCCGGGAGGGGCGTCGTCGAACTTCCTCGGCCCGGATCAGCTCGACGTGCCGCTCGACTTCAAGCCGCTGGCCGACGCCGGATCGATGCTGGGCTCCGGAGCGGTCGTGGTGATCGGCGATCAGACCAACCTGCTCGCCGCCGCGACCAACGTCCTGCGCTTCTTCCGCAACGAGTCGTGCGGCAAGTGTGTGCCGTGCCGCGTCGGCTCACACAAGGCCCACACCATCCTCATCGAGGCGCTGGAGCGTGGTGGCGATGCGGATGGGATCGGCGACCGCATCGACGGGCTCGAGGAGACGTTGCGGTTGACGTCGATCTGCGGGTTGGGCCAGGTCGCGCTCGGGCCGGTGTTGAGCGTGCTGCGCCGCCAGCGCAGCTCCGCACCCAGCTGAGCTCAGATGGCGGCCACCGGGCGTGAATTCTTCACGGTCAAGACCGTCACTCAGGCGCTGGGCGAGTTCCGGCCGGCGCACCGCACCGCCGTCGAGACGGTGGCACTCGACCGCGCGTGGGGGCGGGTTCCCGCCGCAGATGTGCGAGCGCCTCAGGCGCTTCCCGGGTTTGACCGCTCCAGCGTCGATGGCTTCGCGGTCCGGGCGCAGGACACCTACGGGGCCTCCGAGGCGATCCCCGCTTACCTGCACGTGACCGGGGCCGTCACGATGGGGGCCGGTGCCGATGGGCAGGTCGGTGCCGGAACCGCCGTGGCGATCCCGACCGGGGGCATGCTCCCGGACGGCGCGGACGCGGTCGTGATGGTCGAGCACACTCAGGAGGCGATGCCGGGCACGATCGAGGTTGTGCGACCGGTCGCGCCCGGCGAGGGCATCGTCCGCGCCGACGAGGACGTCTCGGTCAATGCCGCAATCGTGACGGCGGGGCGCCCGTTGCGGCCACAGGACCTCGCCATGCTCGCCGCCTGCGGCATCGTCGAGGTGGCTGTCCATGCGGCGCCGAGGGTGGCGATCTTCGCCACCGGCGACGAGGTGCGGCCCCCTGAGACCCGGACGCTCCCGCCGGGACATGTCCGCGATGCCCTCAGCGTGTCGATCGGCGCGCTGGCCGGCGAGGCCGGCGGCCATCCGCGGCCGCCGTCGATCATCCCGGACGACCGGGACGCCCTTCACGCCGCACTCGCCGGAGCGGTGCGGGAGAACGACCTGGTGGTCATCTGCGCCGGATCGTCGGTGGGCGCGCGCGACGAGACCGCGGCCGCCGTCGCCGGGCTGCCGGATGCGGAGATCTGGTGTCACGGCCTGGCGATCAAGCCGGGCAAGCCGACCCTGCTGGCCCGCAGCGGCCAGATCCCCCTCGTCGGCCTGCCCGGCAACCCACGCTCGGCGCTGGTGGTGTTCCGGCTGATCGGACTGCCGCTCATACGCCGGATCGGTGGCTGGACCTCCGAGCCCCGCCCGGCGCGCGTGCGAGCACGCCTGTCGCGCGACGTGCCGTCCGCGGCCGGCCGCCTGGACGTCGTCCAGGTCAGGCTGAACGACGAGCTCGCCGAGCCGGTGTTCGGCCCGTCGGCGCTTCTGTCGGTTCTCACCTCCGCCGACGGCTACCTGATCGTTCCCGAGGACGCCAACGGCCTGCCCGGCGGCGAGCCGGTGGAGGTCGTTCCGTATGGGTGAGCCTTCGACACCGTTCCTTCACGACGTTCCGCTCGCCGACGCGTGGCGCGCGTGGCGCCGATGCCGTGAAGCCGCTGGTTGCCCCGCCCGCGTCGAGGTGGTCGACGTGGCGATCGGCGACGCGCTGGGGCGCGTCACCGCCGAGCCGATCTGGGCGACGCGGTCCTCGCCTCCATTTGACTCGGCCGCGATGGACGGGATCGCTGTGCGCGCCGCCGACACGGTCGGAGCCGGTGAGAGCACTCCCCGGCTGCTCGAAGCCGGCGCGTTCACCGTGGTGGACACCGGCGATCCCCTCGGCGAGCCCTTTGACTCAGTGGTCATGCGCGAGGATGTCCATTACGTCGATGGGCGGCCCGAGCTGCGCGCGGCGGTCGCTCCATACCAGCACGTCCGATCGATCGGCGAGGACATCAGCGCGACCGAATTGCTGCTCCCCGCCGGGCATCGCCTTCGTCCCGTCGATGTCGCGGCCGCGGCCGCGTCGGGCGCCACCGGCGTGGCCGTCCGCCGTCAGCCGGTCGTCGCGGTTCTCCCCACCGGAGATGAGATGCGGCCGATCGGGAGCGTCCTGGCAGCGGGGGAGCTGCTCGAGACCAATTCGCTCATGCTGGACGGGCAGGCGCGAGAGCTCGGCTGCGAGGTCCTCCGGCTGCCGATCGAGCCCGACGACGAGACGCGCATCGCCGCCGCCATCCGCGAGGCGATGAGCCGCTGCGACCTGCTGATCGTCATCGCCGGCTCCAGCGCGGGCCGCGATGACTACACCGCACGGCTCGTCGACGAACTCGGCATCCTGGCCGTGCACGGGGTCGCCGTGCGGCCGGGCCACCCGGTCGTGCTCGGAGCGGTCGGGTCGACGCCGGTGATCGGCGCACCGGGCTATCCGGTGTCAGCCTCCCTCACCTTCGACATCTTCGCCGGGCCGTTGCTCGCCGAGCTGGAGGGCGCATCACCCGCGCCGCGGCCGCGCGCGCGCGCCCAGCTGGCCCGCAAGCTCGCGTCCGCGATCGGCGTGGACGACTGGGTGCGGGTCCGGCTGGGGCGGGTCGGCGGATCGCTGGTGGCCTCGCCACTGCCGCGCGGCGCCGGCGTGCTGACCTCGCTCGTCCGTGCCGACGGGCTGCTCGTCGTGCCGGCAGAGGTCGAAGGCCATCATGCCGGCGACGAGGTCGCCGTCTCCCTGCTGCGCGACCTGACGCAGATCGAGCAGACGATCGTGGCCATCGGCTCCCATGACCTGATCCTCGATCTCGCCGGGTCTCAACTGCGGGCCAGGGATCCGGCGGTGACGCTCGCCTCCGGCAACGTGGGGTCGATGGGTGGGCTGATCGCGCTGCGCGACGGGTTGTGTCACGTGGCCGGCTCACACCTGCTCGAGCCTGACACCGGGGACTACACGCTCCCCTACGTCGACCGGCTCCTGGGTGACGAGCCGATCGCGGTCGTCCGGCTCGTCCACCGGGAGCAGGGATTGATCGTCGGTCCCGGGAACCCGCTGGGCCTGGAGGGGGTGGCGGATCTCCGGCGTCCCGGGCTACGTTATGTCAACCGCCAGCGTGGCGCCGGAACCCGCGTCCTGCTGGACTATGAGCTGAGGCGGCAGCACATCGACGGCACGGCCGTCACCGGGTACGGGCGGGAGGAACCGACCCACCTGGCGGTCGCCGCGGCGATCGCCGCAGACCGCGCCGACTGCGGCATGGGCGTGCGAGCCGCCGCGCGCGCGTTCGGGCTCGGCTTCGTGCCCATCACGCAGGAGCCCTACGACCTGGTGCTCCGCGAGGAGATGCTCGACAGCGACCTGCTCGCGCCGCTCTGGAGGCTGCTGGAGACCCCCGGGTTTCGCGCAGCGGTGGAGCAGCTCGGCGGCTACGACACGGAGGAGATGGGGCGCCGCATCCGCTGAGAGAGCGCGAGCCCGCCTCGCCTATCCACCGCCCATCCCGGTGGTGAGGATCACCTCGTCGGCGTCGACCGGAAACCCATCGCCGCTCACCGGCGCGTAATGGGTGCCATCGCTCTGCACCGCCTCGTAGTCCCGGCCCAGCCAATGCCGGTACCTCGCCTCGGCGGCGGCCACCGACCCCGGATCAGACGGCGACCATTCGGCCAGAAGCTCATCCCCGGCGCCCGTCCTTCGCATCAGTTTTCCCATTCCTGAGATCGTAGAGAGCCGTCCGGGCTGTCGCTTCCCCGCCACCGGCAGCGGCCCGCCGAAGGTGCCCTCAGGGCCGACAGGCTCAGCACTGACGATGATCGTGTTGCCGACGCATCGGCGACCCCGGTCCTGCGCCAGGCGCTGCAGGTGGAGCCGACTCAGTAGTGGACGTCCGCGAGGGGGTAGTTGCCGAGCGGGTAGACCCGGAAGCCGTGCAGCTTCCGTGCGACGCCGTAGACGAGCGGCGAGTAGTAGAGCGGGATCTGCGGCACGTCGGCGTCGGCGAGGGTCTGAATCTGCGCGTAGAGCGCGGCCCGCTTCACCGGCGAGAATGTCGTCTGCGCGCGCTCCACGAGCGCGGTCATGCGCGGGTCGTGGAAGCCGGTGTAGAAAGCGTGCACGCCGCCTGTCGGACTCAGACTGTAGGCCGCGTATTCGTCGGGGTCCGGGATGTCCATCGTCCAGACGTCGATCGAGAGCTGGTAGTCGAACTTCTGCTGGAGCGCGAACAGGGCGGTGGGCGCGACCGTGCGGATCGTCACGGTGATCCCCAGCGCGGCGAGTTCCTGCTGGACGCCGCGGGCGACCTCGGTGTAGTTGGGGTCCGAGCTGGTCAGGAACTCGAGCTTGAAGCCATGCGGGTATGCCGAGTGCGCGAGTTCCTGCCCGGCACGCTTGGGGTTGAAGGTCAAGCCCGGGTTCCGGGGGTTGTAGAACGGCACGTTCTCCGGGAACGTCGAATTCGCCGGACGTCCCTGCCCGGCCAGTACGGCGTCGACGATCGCCGCTCGGTCGATCGCAAGGCCGATGGCGCGCCGCACGTGGACGTCGGCGAGGGGCTTGTAGCGCTCGTTGGGCAGCAGCACGTCGATGCGAGTCGACGGGAAGGCCACGGCAGCCGCCACGGGCACGTGGCTCAGCGCGTCGCCATCCGCAGGCTGCAATTCGACGATCTGGGCGTCGCCCGAGGTCACCCGCGCCAGGCGCGTGCTGTCATCAGGGACGACGCTGAATTCGACCTGGTCGAGGTACGGCTTGCCGGGCTGCCAGTAGTACCGGTTGCGGCGCAGGAGGAGGTACCGGGCGCGCTGCCACGCTGTCACCACGAAAGGGCCGGTCCCGACCGGGTGGCGGAAGAACTCGGCCGGGCTCTGCCCGCCCAGGTTGCGTGGCACAACGCCGTTGACGAACAGCGATAGGTCCGCGAGCAGCGGCGCCCAGGCATACCTGGTCCTGACGACCACGGTGCGGTCGTCCGGCGCCGACACCGACGCGATAGCTGCGTCGATGTAGCCGAAGCCGTTCGTCGACCTGCGCGCGCGGTCGATGGAGTAGGCGACGTCGGCGGCGCGCAGCGGCCGGCCGTTGGAGAACCGGACCCCGGGCCGCAGGTCGAACGTCCATGTCCTCTTGTCAGGCGAGACCGTGTAGCGGGTGGCAAGCCAGGGGCGCATGCCCCTGCCGTCGGCGGTGGCCGTATAGAGCGTCTCGTAGATCTGCTCCTGAGCCCAGATGCTGGGGTTGTCAAGGACAGCTGTCGGGTCGAGCGACCGGATGTCGGCCGCACGCGCGAAGACCAGTGTTCCTCCGTGGGCCGCGCGGGCGGCGCCGTTGCTCTGACTGCACCCGGCGGCGACAAGGGCAGCTACCAGGACGGCTCCGGCCGAGAGAGCCCGTGTCAATCGGAGCAGGGTGGACGGTGGCGTCGGTGGCATCATAGCTCTGACAGATGAGGCCGGATCGCTTTCTATGGCGATGGCGCGAGCGCTTCATCGCCGGTGCGCTCGTGATTGGGGCCTTCGTCGGCTACGGGGTTGTCCGTCACGCGGCCGACGCTGCCGCACAGCGCCAGGCACAGCAGCACGGCGAGCTTGTGAGGCTCCAGGTCGAGAGCAACGCAGCGCGCGCCGTCGCCTATGTCGATGCCATTCGGGGCTATCTCGTCAGTCATCGCACCGTCAGCGAACCGGGCTTCTCGAGTTTTGTGCTCGGAATCCTCGGCCTCTCGAACCTCCACGAGGCGGCATGGGTGGAGCCGGTGCCCCAAGCCCGGCGGGCGCGCTACGAGGCCTCGCTCGGCGCCCCTGTCATGGAGCCGAGTGGGCGCCGCCTCAAAAGGGCCCCTGCTCGAGCGCTGTATTACCCGGCAACACTGATCACGCAGGTGCTGTCCAGCGACGTGCAGGGCGTCGACCTCGGCGCCTACCCGCCACTACGCCGCGTGCTGGCGTCATCGGAGGCGTTATTCGCGGTGGTCGCCACGGCGCCCGTGGAGCTGCCCGGGGGCAGCGGCGTGTACTTCGTTGAGGCGGCGCCGCGCTACGGGCACCATGGCAGTGTCCCCGGCTTTGTCGTCGTCTTCGCGCCCCTGGGGTGGCTGGAAGGCTCGTTCGTCAACGCCGCGGGCGGAGTCGAGATCCGGGTCGGTGGGGGCAGCGCCGGCGCGATGCACAGCGGCGGCAGCGCGATCACCGAGAGCTTCACGGCGGCGGCGCGTCGCTGGAGCGTGCTCGTGCCGCGGGGCAGGCCGAGCGCGACCTCGAGCGCGCTCGCCTGGAGCTTGCTCGGCGGCGGCCTGGCACTGGCCGCGCTCACGCTGCTGCTCGGCGTCAAGCGCAGGCAAGCCGAGGAGGAACGCCGCGCGCAGCTGTGGTTTCTGCAAAGCCTGGACCGCGTCAACCGTGCCATCCAAAGCACCAGCGACTTCGAGCAGATGTTGGGCGCCGTCCTCGATGTGGTGCTGGCGATCTTCAACTGCGATCGCGCCTGGCTGTTCTACCCCTGCGATCCGGAGGCGCCGTCGCAGCGCGTGCTGATTGAGCGAACCGGACGGGAATACCCGGGTGCGTACGCCGCTGACGCCGAGATCCCGATGGGTCCGGAGAATGGCGGTGTGATCCGGGCTGTCCTGGCCTCAGGCGGTCCGGTCCGGTTCGATCCGGATTCCGGTCGCGCGTCGCCACCGGCGCTGCGCGAGCGTTTCAGCGTCAGGTCGATGATCGTCATGGCGGTGTATCCCAAAGCGGACAAGCCGTACATGTTCGGCCTGCACCAGTGCTCGCATGCACGGATCTGGACCCCACCGGAGGAACGGCTGTTCCAACAGACCGGGCAGCGACTCGCGGATGCCCTTGACACCGTTTTGATCTTTCATGACCTGCGTGAGAGCGAGCGCAAGATCGAAAAGAGTCGGGCCGAGCTGGAACGCCTCGCGGACGAGCAGGCGGCCCTGCGGCGCGTCGCGACGCTCGTGGCCGAAGAGTCGCCGCCGTCGGTGCTGTTCGCGAAGCTCGCCGAGGAGGCGGCGAGCGTGATAGGGGACGTCGACTGCGTCTTGCTCCGGAACGAAGGCGATGGAGTCGCGACCGTTGTCGCTGCTTGGGGGGCCGGCGTCTCCGCCGGGTTCCCGGTTGGTGCGCGGCTTCCGGTCGACGGCGACGGCGGCGGCGTCAGTGCGTTCGTGCTCCGCGACGGACGACCAGACCGGATCGACGACTACTCTGCTGCCCCCCACACCGTCGCCGAGGGCGCCGACGAGCACGGGATCCGCTCGGCGGTCGCCTGTCCTATCGTGGTCCGTGGGGGCATCTGGGGCTCGATCGTCGTCGCGAGGTTCGACGCGGAGCCCTGCCCGCCGGACACCGAGCCCCGCATCTCACAGTTCGCCGACCTGGTGGCCACAGCCATCGCCAACGCCGATGCGCGCGCGGAGGTGGAACGGCTCGCCGAGGAGCAGGCGGCGCTGCGGCGGGTGGCGACGCTCGTCGGCCGCGGCGCGGCGCCGTTTGCAGTGTTCGACGCTGTGGCCGCCGAGATGGCAGCCCTGTTGAACGCCGATGGGATCAGCCTGTGCCGTTACGAGCCGGGGCAGGAGCTGACTGTGCTGGCTCACCTTGGGTCCGAGGCGCGGCAGTTGCGGCCGGGCACCCCGGTGCGCCACGACGGCAAGAGCGTGTCGGCCGCCGTGAGACTCACGCAACGGCCGGCTCGGATGGACAGCTACGCGGACACCCACGGGCACATCGGGCAGTTGATTGAGGGACTGCAATTCCGTTCGGGCGTGGGAGCCCCGATCGTCGTCGAGGGCAGGCTGTGGGGCGTGACGATCGCGAACTGGACTGGCGAGGAGCCGCCGCCTGAGGACACCGAAGAGCGGATGGCCAAGTTCACCCAGCTCCTGGAGACGGCGATCGCGAACGCCGACGGCCGTGACCAGCTCAATGCTTCGCGGTCGCGTCTGCTCACCGAGGCGGACGAGGCCCGGCGGCGAGTGGTGCGGGACCTGCACGACGGCGCGCAACAGCGCCTCGTACAAGCGATCCTGACCCTGAAGCTCGCTCATCATGCACTGCAACAGCACGACGGTGAAGCGGAATCGCTCGTCGGCGAAGCGCTCAAACAGGTCGAGCAGGGTACGGGGGAGCTCCGCGAGCTGGCTCACGGGATCCTTCCCGGGGCCCTCACGCACGGCGGCCTCCGGCCCGCCATCCTTTCAGTCGTGCGGCGGCTCCACCTCCCTGTTGACGCGGATGTTCCGGCGGAGCGGTTCCCGGCGGCGGTCGAGGCGAGCGCGTACTTCATCGCCGCCGAGGCCCTGACCAACGTCGTCAAGCACTCGCACGCCCAGCGGGCCGAGGTCAGATTGACCGTTGCGGACGAGATGCTCCACATCGAGGTCCGCGACGATGGCATCGGCGGCGCCGATCCCGACGGCCACGGCCTGCTGGGGATCAGCGACAGAGTGACCGCACTCGGGGGGCGGCTCGAGATCCAGAGTCCGGCCGACGGCGGCACGCTCGTGGTCGCGAGACTCCCGCTCTCCCGCGGCTGAACCGACCCTACACGCGGCTGAACCGGCCTTCCACGCCGCTGAACCGGCCCTCCATGCGGCTCCACGCGGCTGAACCCACCCTCCACGCGGCGACCGGATGGCCTACCTGGTGCCCGCCAGGATGCCCGTGCCAGGGAGTGGGCGATCCAGGACTCGAACCTGGGACCTCTTCCTTATCAGAGAAGCGCTCTAACCGACTGAGCTAATCGCCCGTGCAGGCGATTCTAACGGCGCGGCGAATTGCTGTTGGTGACGTGGCGCGGCCGTGGCCGCGCGTGCAGCATCGCGTCCGGGTGCGAATGGCAGCCTCGGCCTGACGGTTAGCCAGGAGGCGTGACTCTCAGGCTCCGAGCCAGCTCGAGAGCCTCCGCCGCCGTCTCGAATGTGAGCTGGGCGCGGTATCCGGTGCCGACCGGCACCACCTCCACGCTGCGGCCGAGCGCCGCCTCGAACGTGTCGTTGATCTGGCCGATCGCCGCCTCCTGATCGGGATGGAGCCCGCGGCGGCGGCGCTGATGGGTACGGACGGTGGTGGGTGGCTCGGCATTCGCCGCGCGCGCCCGCTGCTCCAGTTCCCGCACCGACCAGCCGGCGTCGACCGCTGCCCGCGTCAGGGTCCGGCGATCGGCGTGGTCGGAGGCGAGGAGGAGGGCTCGGCCGTGGCCCTCGCTGAGAGACCCGGCCTCGATTGCCTCCAGCGCCGCATCCGGCAGATCGAGCAGCCGGATGAGGTTGGACACCGCAACCCGGCTGCGCCCGACGCGCTGTCCCACCTCCTCCCGCGAGAGCCCCAGCTCCTCGGTGAGGGCGGCGCAGGCGCGGGCCTCCTCAATGGGATTGAGGTCCTCCCGGGCCATGTTCTCGACCAGCGCGACCTCGAGAGAGGCGGCATCGTCGTGGTGACGGATGACGGCGGGGATGCTCTCGAGCTCGGCCAGCCGCGCGGCGCGCCACCGGCGCTCGCCGGCGACGAGCTCGTAGGTCCCGTCGGCGACCGGCCGGACGAGGACCGGTTGCAGGACGCCGCGCACCTTGATCGACTCGGCCAGCGCGACCAGGGCATCCTCGTCGAACCGGCGGCGGGGCTGATGCGGATTGGGAGCGATCATCTCCGTCGGGACCTGGCGGAGCTCCTCCGTCTCGTCGCGCGGCGAAACCGAGAGGATCGCCGCCAGGCCGCGGCCCATCCCGCGCTGGCGCTCAGCCATGGCCGACGCTCGCCTCACCCACGGGCGGCGACCTCCTTGGCCAGTTCGAAGTAGGCATCGGCGCCGGCGCAATGGGGGTCGTAATGGATCACGGGCTTGCCGAAGCTCGGCGCCTCCCCGACGCGGACGTTGCGGGGGATGACGGTCTCGAAGACCAGCTGCGGGAAGTGCTGACGAACCTCGGCCTCCACATCCTGCGCCAGCCGGGTGCGTCCGTCGTGCATCGTCAGCAGCATTCCGGCGACCGTCAGCCGGGGGTTGAGCTCCCGCTGCACCAGCGAGAGGGTGTCAAGCAGGCCCGCGAGCCCCTCCAGGGCGAAGTACTCGGCCTGCACGGGGATGATGACGCGATCGGCCGCCACGAGCGCGTTGACCGTCAGGGGCCCCAGCGACGGCGGGCAGTCCAGCAGGATGAACGCGTACCGCTCCCGTACGGGGGTGAGCGCCTCGCGCAGGCGGTTCTCCGAGCCGGCCAGCCGGGGCAGCTCGACGGTCGCCCCGGCGAGATCAGGGCCCGCCGGCACCACGCCCAGGTGCGCAATGTTGCTGGCGACGACGGTCTCCGCCAGGGGCAACTCGCCCAGGAGGGCGTCGTAGACGGTCGGCGTGATGTGCTTGTCGATCCCCAGGCCGAGCGTCGCGTTCGATTGGGGATCCATGTCCACGAGCAGCGACTCGTACCCCGCCTCGGCGATGCAGGCAGCGAGGTTCACGGCGGTGGTGGTCTTTCCCACCCCGCCCTTCTGGTTGGCGATCGCGTAAACAGTCCCCATCGTCCTTGAAGCTACCGTCGAGGGCGGTCAGATGGGGCGATTCTGTGTCTTGGGACGGTACGTCGTCGCCCTGACCGTCGGCGGTGCAAATCGCGAAGGCACCGACTCGATTTGTCACCTCGGGTGGGCACAGCCCTAAATTCGCGACGAACCCGCCAGCGCCTCCCAGGTTTGTCAGGGTATGCGGGTCCCGGACCCAGCGTTCCCCGACGCCCCGGCACCTAGCTTTCGACGACTCGGCATGCGCTCCGCCGCGTCTCGGTGCTACCCCAATGGACGCTTGCGTGCCATCCCAGCCCGCCGGGGAAACTCCGGAGGCGTCTCGGCAACCTTGACGATTGGGTGCAGGTGCCGGTTCAAGGCGCCCGGATACGGCTCAACCTTGATCGGCGGGGCCACCTCCAGCCCCAGCAGCGTCGCCACCCGCGCCGCACGGCGCTCGTCCTCCAGGTCGCGGCGCCCTCGCCAGGCGAGCAGAGTCCCGCCGATCTGCAGCAACGGGGCGGCGTACTCTGCCACCACCGGGAGCGCAGCCACCGCCCGCGCCACCACCAGGGCACACCGGCCGCGTCCGGCCGGCCACTCCTCGGCGCGCGCGTTCACAACCTCCGCATTGGCGAGACCGCAGGCACCGGCGGCTCGGCCGATGAACTCGCACTTACGGCCGCTGCTCTCAACGAGGCTCATCCGCGCCTCGGGGAGAGCAATCGCCAGCGGAAGCCCGGGAAACCCGGCGCCCGCCCCGATGTCGGCTACCGCGACCGCGGTGCGGACGCAGTCCAGATCCAGCGCAACCAGCGAGTCGGCCAGGTGGTCGCGAAGCACGGCGCCGGCCGTGGTGACCGTCGTCGGCGCCGCCGGGTCCGCTACGACCAGCTCCAGGAGCACGTTCAGTCGGCGAACCGCCGCTTCTCCCAGGCGATGGCGCGCGCCCAAAGCCGCGACCTCTTCAGATACGCGACCGGCCAGTCCCATGTTTCACGTGAAACACGCCCGCGACGGCATTGGCGGTACCACTCAGCGGCTATCTCAAAAGGCGGTGCGACTGGGGCATTCCAAATAGGCCCTCAGTCCACGAGCGGTGCCACCACGAGACGGCGCGACGGCTCCTGACCCTCGCTGTACGTCTCGACGTCGTGACGATCCTTGAGATGCTCGTGGATGACCTTGCGCTCGAGCGCGCTCATCACCTCGAGCGGTACGGCGCGACGGGCGCTGACCGCCGTTTGGGCCGCCTGATCTGCGGTCGCTCGCAACGCGGCAGCGCGTCGGTCACGGTATCCCGCCGCGTCAACGACCACCGAGACGCGATCACGGTCCCCCTTGGTGGCAAACCGGTACGCGAGATGCTGGATCGCATCGATCGTCTGGCCGTGGTGACCGATCAGCAGGGCGAGATCCTCACCGAGGTACTCGGCGTAGAGTCCGTCCGCCTCCTCACGTACCTCCACAGACGCCTCGACGCCGGTGGCGACCGCGATTCGCTCCATCAACTCGCGGACCCGCTCAGCGGGCGTCTGTCCACCTGCCACCACGACTACCGCCTGCGACCCGAGCGCTTCTTCTTCTTACGCGGGGACTTGGGCGGCGGCCCGCTCGCCCGGGCGCCGGTAGCAACCCGTTCCTTCTGTGCCGGAGGCTTGGCCTTCCCGATCAGCCGGCCCAGACCCCCGGCTAGGTCTCCGTTCGATCCACCCTTGGACGGCTCGGCTTCCTGCGCCTGTGGTCGAGGAGCCGGCTTGCTCTGCCCGCCGGTCGTCCGCGACACGCTGCCCGGCACAGCGGCGGCGGCGCCCGCGGGCGCCGCCTGCGTCGGGCCGATCCGGCGCTTGATGATGTATTGCTGACCGATCGTCCAGAGGTTGGTGGTGATCCAGTAGACGAGGACGCCGGCGGGGAACTGAATCACGAACAGCACGAAGATCAGCGGCATGAACAGCATGATTTGGCGCTGCGTGCGATCCATCGTCGCGCTCGACATCATCAAGCTGGATCCCAGCTGCGTCCCGACGTAGAGCAGGATCAAGACGATCAGCGTCACGCCGGTCGCCTTGTTCGTCAGGTCGCCG
>DASZMK010000123.1:0-52793 GCA_035551855.1 Solirubrobacteraceae bacterium | reverse complement strand
TCGGTGCTGCCGTCGACAGCGAGGGCGAAGTGGTTGTGCAGCCGTTGCGCCGTCAGAGCGCGGGCGGCCGCGTTGACGCCGGCCACGTCAGTTCCGGTGATCATCCACGTGGGGACGGTCGACTGGTCGCCGGTCGCGGCGACCAGCCCGGCGCCCGCGCCGAGAGTCCGGGCGACGTGGCCGGTGGGGTTCAGGAGCGCGAGCTGCCCGCCCCTGTGCAGGAACCGCGCGTACACGCCGCTGGCTCCGGGCCCGTAGGCGACGAGCTGGGCACCGACCTGCGAGCGGATGTCCCCCCATGTGCCGACCACGATCCCCAGCGTGTCCGTTCCCGACCCGGTGCCGAGCAGCTGCGGGGCGGCGGGAACATGGGCAGCGTTCATGGCGCCGGTCACGGTCTTGCAGGCGGCGCTGACATCGTTGGCGCACTCGATCGTGACCGGATACCGCTTGCCTCCGACCCCGCTGACGAACGGCTCCGGGAAGGACCCCACGACGGCGGGAATCGTCTGGGTGGCGCTGTAGTCGTGCAGGTCCCACCAGATCCGATCGCCCGCGTGGACGGCCGTGCCGGCGGCACCCTTGGGCGCCAGGATCCCGTTGACGTAGTAGAACCAGTCGCTCTGCGGAGCCGACGGCCCGAGGCCGTCGATGGAGTGGACAAACCCGCCGCCGTAGCGGGTGGTGATCGGAAACGACCGCTCGAGCATGCGCATGACGGTCTCCGAGCCGGGGACGTGCGACTTGCCGATCTGGGCGATCTGGTGGCTGCCAAAACCGCGCGTGACGGTCAGCGTGACCGCCTTGGTCCCCGGACCGGCTCCGAGCCCGCAGCCGCCGCACGCCAGCGCGAGCGCGGCGAGAAACAAGGCGGTGCGGACCCGGAGCATCACGGTCAGCCGGCGACCTGGACGGCCGCCTCGTCGCGGATGTACCCGGTGCGGGTCGCGGTCAGCGTCAGCTTCCCGGCATGGTGGGCGGTGGCTGTCGTCACGCCCTGCTTGTTGGTGACGCCGCCTCCGGTGATCTTGACTCCGGCCAGCGGCTTCGCCGTCTTGCCGGTGCCGTAGGCGGTCGCCTTGACGCGGAATGCATGGCCGGCGGTGACGTGGCCGGGGACCGAGATGACGATCGGAGCCGTCGTGCCGGTCCCGGGGTACGGCGCGAACAGGAGCTGGTCACCCTTGTGCAGCTTGAGGTCGCAGATGCCCGCCTGGGCGAAGCGGTTGTTGACCCAGATGGCCCAGTAGTAGCCCTTGGCGCTGTAGCGATGGGTCTCGCCGAGGATCGAGGTCACCTCGATGCCCAGGCCACTGCTGTAGGTCCCGTTCCAGTTGTGGTGGGTCGCCGTATCGAGTGCGCCGGCACCGGACGCGGCTGGGCAGGTACCGGACGGCGTACCGCCCTTGGTGATGGAGCCGGTGCCGGTGTGCAGCGTTGTCGTCGGCAGCAGCGTGTGCTTCAGGCCTTCGACCCGGACCGAGACGGCGGGACCCGCGGCCAGTGCGCCGGCGGCGGTCATCAGCCCCAGAGCGGCGAGAACGCCGGCCAGGGCAAGGAAACGTCGGATGTGCATGAGGGCCACCCCTTTCCACGAGGGCTCTTGGCGTTGTGGTCGGAGGCTGGTCTCCTGGCTTCCGGGCCTATCAGTCACGCCTTCCCGGCCGGCTGTCTCGCCGACCAGTGGCATTCGCAGTGACTGACGTCCCCCGGTCACAGTGGCGGGTCCGCGCCGGACTCTCACCGGCTTCCCATGACCACCGACCTTGAACGGCGTGATCGTATCGCCTGCCGGCCTCGCGCCGGCCTCAGACACTTAGACTGGTCGTCATGACGGTCAACCTGACGCGCATCTACACCCGTCTCGGCGACGGCGGCGAGACCCACCTCGGCGACATGAGCCGCGTGGCCAAGACCCACCCGCGCATCGAGGCCTACGGGACCGTCGACGAGCTCAACGCGCAGATCGGCGTCGCGCTGACGATTCAGGGGATGCCGCCGGCCTATCGCGAGTGGCTGGCGCGCGTGCAGAACGACCTCTTTGACGTCGGCGCCGACATCGCGGCTCCGGATGATCCCGCGCGGGAGCGCCTCCGTGTCCTGCCGGAGCAGACGACGTGGCTGGAGGCGCGCTGTGACGAGGTGAACTCCGGCCTCGCCCCCCTGAAATCGTTCGTGCTCCCCGGCGGGACCCCGGCGGCCGCCCACCTGCACGTCTGCCGGACGGTCTGCCGACGCGCCGAGCGGATGGCCATCGCCTGCGGCGCCGACTGCAGCCCGGAGGTGGTCCGGTACCTCAACCGCCTCTCCGACCTGCTCTTCATCCTCAGCCGAGGCGCCAACGCCGGCGACGAGCCACTCTGGGAGCCGGGCCGCTACCGCTGAACCGGGCCGGTCCTCGGCCGCTGCCGCCTTCGGATCCGAGCACGGCCGGGGACGTGCATCCGGCCCCGGCCCGCGCGACCTGCATCCGGCCCCGGCCCGCGCGACCTGCATCCGGCCCGCGGGCCGCGTGCATCCGGCCCCGGCCCGCGACGTGCATGATGCGCCAAATCAGCGGCGCCCCCGGAGATCTGGCGCATTCTCAGGGCTGGGCCTGCGCGTGGTGCCAAATCACCCCGGGTGGTGTGAGATTTGGCGCACGGTGCACGCTGCGAACCAGAGCTACGGGGGCCGTGATGCGGTGCGACCTGGAATCGGTGGGTGGCGAACCGAACATCGGGCAACGAAGGGGTGATGCACGTGAGGTCGTTGGCCGGATCCGGACGTTCGCCGCGGATCGCCGGCCGGACCCGCGACGCCCCGCGAGACGTGCATGATGCGCCAAATCAGCGGCGCCCCCGGAGATCTGGCGCATTCTCAGGGCTGGGCCTGCGCGTGGTGCCAAATCACCTCCGGTGGTGTGAGATTTGGCGCACGGCGCACGCTGGAAACCAGAGCATTGGGCCCCGGCCACCCCGGGACCCCGGCGACCGCTTACTGCCTACCTCCCCTCGATGCCCGTACAAAGCTCAACCGTGGGTGGCGAGACTCGCATCCGGCCCACCGGCTCTCGTCCCGCCTCCGGTCCCCGTCCCCTCCGGCCCGGGTCCGGCCCCGTCCCGTCCGCCCCCGCCAAGAGCCCCGCCCCGCCGCCGGCCCCCCTGATCCCCACCGCCCCTCACCCCCGCCGCAGCATGAGCGTCAGCCCCGCCGCAGCATGAGCGTCAGCCCCGCCGCCAGCAGCAGCCCCAGCGCTCCGATGGCGGCCACCCCCAGGACGAAGGCCTCGTGCCCGCGCGCGTAGGTGATCACCGGCTGCGGGCGGGCGAGCAGGATGAGGCCGACGCAGAGGCCGACCGCGCCCAGGAGCGCGCCCATGGGCGTGAGCGCCTGGCCGACGGTCACGGCGGCGGGGCGTGAGGAGCCGGGGACGGTGGGCGGGATGGCTCTGCGTGCCTCGTAGCTGGAGAGGCCGCCGACGCCGAGCAGCGTCCACGTCGCAGCCACGAGGAAGCCGCCGAACACGTCGCTGGGGTAGTGCCAGCCCAGCTCGAGGAACGAGTAACAGACCGCCAGCGCAAAGCCGACCATGGTGGCCGCCACCGCCGGGCGCCACCGGGGCGGAGCCGCGATGACGGTGCACAGGGCCAGGGTCATCGAAGCGGTGGCGTGTCCGCTCGGCCAGGAGGCCTGGGCGATCGGAGACCACCAGACCGGGTCGCGCGGAGCGATCAGCAGCGGTTTGAGCAGCTGAGTCGTCTCGTTGGCGCCGAGGAGCACGAGCGCGATCATCGCCGCCACGCGGGGCCGGCGCCGGGCGAGCGCCATCGCCAGGGGGATGACGGCCAGGAAGACGTACCACTGCGGGTCGCACAGGCTCGCGATGAACTGGGTCAGGCGGTCCAGCCGGGGTCGGTTCAGCTGCGCGAACCCGAGCAGGATGTTGACGTCCAGGCGCCTGACGACGGCGACGTAATGCGACAGATACCAGGTGAGCGCAAGCAGCACGACGCCGATCGCCGCCCCGGCGAGCGCCATCCGGGCGCGTCTGGGCACGGACTTCAGCATGGGCCGAGCGTACCGTCGCCTCTGTACGGGCCCTAAGTGCCGGCTCAGGCGCCTCAAGCCCGGCGACTCCGGACCCGGAGGAGGCGCAAACGCGCCGAAGGCACCCCGTCAGGACCAACAGCCGGGTCGAATTGCGCCAGCTCGCACCGGGTCAGCAGGCGCAAACGCGCCGAAGCAGCCCGTCAGGACCAACAGCAGGCGCAGACGCGCCGAAAGCAGAGCGTCAGGTCTCGGAGGTGAGATCGGCGCGGTCGCCGGACCCGTCCGGCTGCGAGGACTCAGCCGCCCCGCGGGTCACGCGGAACTCAGGCGCGCTGCCCGTCCGGCGGACGTGCGAGTAATGCTCGAGGTCCTCCGGCGAGGCGACCTGGACGCTGACCGCCTCGCAGAGGTCAAAGCGATTGGCTTCGTAGAGAAGCTCCTGATACCGGGCGCCCGCATCGGAGCCGGTGTGGAGCTCGTCGCCCGGGGCCGGGGGCGTGGCCGGCTCACCGGCGGACCGGTGGCCGGACCGCTCGACGTCGAGGTCGTACTCGCCGAAGCGCAGCATCCAGCGCCGCCCGCGGGCGAGCTTCTCGCCGCTGAGCTTGACCGGCACCGTCTCGGAACGGGCCGTCCCGCCGGGGAGTCCCCGCTCGCTGCGGAGCCCCGCGTGCTCGGCGATCAGCGCCCGGGCCAGCCGGTCGTAGTTGCGCCCATAGGGCGCGGGCACGATGGCCACCGCACCCTTGGCGGTGAGGTCGCCGCGGATCGCATGGCCGACCGGGCCGACGACGACGTAGTCGATCTTGTTGGCGTTGAGCCAGCGCAGGACGGCGATGGCCTTGGGCTCCAGGTGCTCGAACCCGGCCCGCAGCTGGGCGGACGTGGACTCGATCCCCGGTGGACGATTTCTCAGGAGCATGCTCTGCGATTCGCCTTGGGGCCGGTGAGTCCTTCCTCATCCGCCGGCCTCGCGCGCGAACGCGGCGATCCAGCCGGCGACCTGGGCGGGCTGGGTGCGGATCGCCCAGTGCGACCCCGGGATCGTTCGGCGGCGCAGGTCCGGCGCCACCCGCTCGGCGGCCTCGTAGTACGACGGGGAGATGAACCGGTCCCCGGCGGGCACGATCAGCTGCACGGGAGCGTGCGGCGCGAGCAGCGCCCGGCGCCCCATGACGCGACGGGGGATGTTCTGACGGTAGAGCTTGGCGCCGTTGAGACCGTCGGCGCACAACGTGGGACCGGGGTAGGCGGCGTCGGTCGGGACGCCGTCGAGCTCCAGCAACCGGCGCCACCGCGCTGGGCCGAGCAAACCCCGCCACACGAGCCCGGGCCCGCCGGGCAGGCACAGCGGGACGATGTACCACGAGCGGCGAGCGCGTCCGAGCGCCCGGCCGACCTGCCGCGCGCGCACCGCGGCACGGGTGGCGCTGACCGCATGGCCGAGCGCCGGCCCCGCGATGCTCGTGAACGACGCGATCGCTCCGGTGAAGCGGGGTGCGGTGACGAACTCCCAACCCTGGATTCCACCCCAATCGTGGCCGACCAGGTGAACCGGCCGCCCTGGTGACACAGCCTCTCGCACAGCGGCGAAGTCATCGGCCAGCCGGGCGATGTCATACGCGGCCGCCGGACCGGGCGCGCTCGAGCGCCCCGCGCCGCGGACGTCATAGACGGCGACGTGGAATGCATCGGCGAGCTGCGCCACCACCGGGCCCCACACCTCCTTGGTGTCCGGGTAACCGTGGATCATCACGAGCGTCGGCCGGGTCGGGTCCCCCGCCTCGGCGACGGCGAGGGAGACCTCGCCGGACTGCACTGTCCGCATCCGCGTCTGGATCGGCACTCAGGGTCTCGACGGACAGGGCACAGTGGCAATCTATACGCTCGTTTTCGCCAATGGATTCACAGCACTTCCCCAGTCGCCGCGCCGAGCGCGCCCAGGAGCGGCGCCGCCGGATGATCCGCCGCCGGATGGCCGTCGTCGGCTGTCTTGTCATCGCCGTGGCCGCGGCCGCCGTCGCGGTGGGTTCGGTCGGCGGGGGATCGTCCCGGAACACGCCGCCGCCGGCGTCGGCGTCGGCGCCCGGGCGTCCGGGCGCCGGCGGCCACCGCCGAGCGGGCGCAAACCACCACAAGGCCACCCACGCGCGCGGCAACTCGACGGCCGCCGGGCTCGGAGTGCCGACCGGACATCCCGGCACGGCGACCGTGCCGGTGCTGATGTACCACGTTATCGCCCCGCCACCGCCCGGAGCCCCCTTCCCCGGCCTGTATGTCACCCCCGCCGAGTTCCAGGCCCAGATGCAGGCGCTGAAGGCGGCGGGATGGACGGCGGTCACGCTCGATCAGATGCGCACCTACTGGTCAAACGGAGCCAAGCTGCCGCCGGGAAAGCCGATCGTGCTGACGTTCGACAACGGCTACCACTCCCAGTACACACAGGCGCTGCCGGTACTGCGGCGGCTCGGCTGGCCGGCCGACGAGAACATCCAGCTCACCGGGCTGCCGCCGTCTCAGGGAGGGATGACGCCGTCGGAGGTGCGCGGGCTCGTGAATGCCGGCTGGGAGCTCGACACCCAGGGCATGAGCCACGCCGATCTGGCGACGGCCGACGCCGCCCAGCTCCGGTACCAGATCGTGACCGCCCGTTCCCTGCTGCGGCGGGAGTACGGGGTGCCGGTGAACTGGTTCTGCTACCCGTCCGGGCAGTACAACGCAACCGTGATCGCGGCGCTGCATGCCGCCGGGTACGTCGGCTCCACGACGGTGGTACCCGGGTGGGCCGGCGCGTCGACCGATCCCTACCGCCTCCCCCGCCTGCGGGTGCTCGGCGGTACGAGCCCGTCCGCGCTGTTGGCGCAGATCGCCAGTGCACGCAGCAACGGGCAGCCGCCCGGCAGCTACGTGACCTCCTGATGTCACATGATCCAAGCCGCCCGTTGAAGACCCGGGGATGGGCGGCTCAGGTCACCGCGGCGACGCTGCGCGACCAGCGACCTCGTCCCATCACCGGGATCGCCGCCGCCGCATGCGGCGTCGGCGGGGCGACACTGGCGATCTACCTCCTGCGCGGGATCGCGCCGGTGGTGTCGCTCAGCGTGGTGTACCTGCCGGTGGTCCTCCTCGTGTCCACGTACTGGGGCCTGATCCTCGGGCTGGCGACGTCGTTGCTCAGTGCCGCCGCGTTCAACTTCTTCCATCTCCCGCCGACCGGCCGGTTCTCGATCTTCGACAGCCACAACTGGGTGGCTCTGGCGGCCTTCACGATCGTCGCGGTCGTCGCGAGCACGATCGCCGAGCTCGCACGGTCTCGTGCCGTCGAGGCCGAGCGGCGCCGGGCGGAGGCCGACCTGGCGGCCGCGCTCGCCCACGAGCTGCTGATCGGCGTCGATACCCAGGTCGCGCTGGGAAGCGCTGCGCATCGCGTCGCCGAGGCACTCGGTCTGGCCTCGGCCTCGATCGAGCTCGGCGTGGCCGCGGCCGATCCTCGGCGGATGGCCTTCCCGCTCCGCGGCGTCGACACGCAGCCGGTGGCCACGCTGCTGGTTCCGACAACGCTCCCCTCCGATACCGAACAGCGGCTGCGTTCCCACGTCGTCCCCACGCTCGAGGCTCTCGTCGCGATCGCGCAGCGTCGCGACGCGATGCAGGCGGAGCTGGTCGAGACGGCGGCGCTACGCCGCTCCGATGACATCAAGACGGCGCTCCTGCGGGCCGTGTCACACGATCTGCGTACCCCGCTGACCGCCGTGGTGGCAGCCGGGCACGCGCTGGGAGCGCAGTCGCTGACCGACCAGGAGCGAGCCGAGCTCAGCGCCGCGGTGGTCGACGAGGGCACCCGTCTCGCCGGGCTGGTCGACAACCTCCTGGCACTCTCCCGGCTGCAGGCCGGGAGCGCCCAGCCACGGTCTGACTGGGTCTCGATCGAAGATCTGGTGTCGGCCGCCGCCGAGGGGTTGCGCGGCGACACGGTGGACCTGCGACTCACCGTCGACCCCGACGTGCCGGAGGTGCGAGCCGATGCGGCCCAGCTGGAGCGGGCGTTCGCGAACCTGCTGGAGAACGCCCACCGATACGGCGGAGGCCTTCCGACGTTTGTCCACGCCCGCCGGGCCGGCGACAGGGTCGTCGTCAGCATCGTCGACCAGGGACCGGGCATCGACTCCGCCGAGCAGGAGCGGATCTTCGAACCGTTCTACCGGGGACGGGCGGCGACCTCCCGGACGTGGACCGGGTCAGGCCTGGGGCTGGCGATCGTCAAGGGCTTCGTCGAGGCCAACGGCGGCTCGATCTCGGTCCAGTCCCTCCCGGGCCAGGGCACGAGCTTCCTGGTATCCCTGCCGATCGGACCGCGTGCCCCTGCGCCGATGCCGGCCCGCACCGCCGGAGCGGGCTGATGGGCTCCAGCGGTCGTCGGCAGATCCTCGTCTGCGACGATGAGCCTCAGATTCTCCGCGCGCTCCGTGTGATCCTGCGTGATGCGGGCTATGAGGCGTTGCCGGCGAATACCGGCGAGGAGGCGCTGGACATCGCGGCAGTCTCCCACCCCAGCGCCGCGATCATCGATCTGGTCCTCCCTGACATCGACGGAGTCGATCTGTGCCGGGCGCTGCGGAAATGGAGCGAGATGCCGGTGATCGTCCTCTCGGCCGTGGGCGAGGAGGATGCCAAGGTGCGAGCGCTCGCGGCCGGCGCCGATGACTACGTCACCAAGCCCTTCGGTCCGCGGGAGCTCATCGCCCGCGTGCAGGCGAACCTGAGGCGGGTTGAGCCTGATCACGAGGAGTCCACGGTCACCGCCGGAGATCTCAGGATCGACCTCGCCGCGCGTGTCGTCACCGTTGCCGGCCAGGACGTGCATCTGACGCCGACCGAGTTCGACCTCCTCCGGCTGCTGGTGCGAAACCGGGGGCGCCTGATGACCCATCGCGACCTGCTGACGTCGGTCTGGGGACCCGGGTACAGCGAGGACACTCAGGTCCTCCGTGCTCACATCGCGAATCTGCGACGCAAGATCGAACCCGGTGACGCGGTTGGTGGGGCGGGCGGCCACCGCTATATCCGGACCGATCCCGGAGTCGGGTACCGGTTTGCCGGGTGATCTAGGCTGGGCTCCGGGAAGGATGTCAGCTATGGCCGGGTACAGATCTGCGAGTTCGCACCGGATGCCGCAATCGCCGCTATCGTGGGGTTTTCTGGTGCGAAGAACTGTTTCAGGGGCGGCTCATGCCCGGCGATGACGCCGGTCGCGGAACGCGCGCAGTGACCCCGGCGCCCAGCCGGCCGGCCCCTGGCGACGCGGAGACCACGTCCGGTTCCTCCGCCCCCCGCACGTCCACGGCGGAAGCTCCTCCCCCGCGCGTCAAGCGCAACTTCAACGAGGCGGCCCACAAGCTCGGTCACTGGCCGGTGCGGCCGGCTCCGGCCAAGGACACCGGGCCCTCCGAGGCCATCAAGGCGGCCGCCAACGAGGAGCGGGATGTCGTTGCCCATGCCGGGAGGCTGGTGCTGGCGCTGGGCGCGCTCGGGATCGTCTACGGCGACCTCGGCACCAGCCCGCTGTACACGATGCAGGTCGTCTTCAGCCAGCACGCCAAGGCGGCAAGCCCCACGCCGGTCGGCGTCTACGGGGTCGCGTCCCTGATCTTCTGGGCGCTGATGATCATCGTCTCGCTCAAGTACGCGGTCGTCATCATGCGCGCGCACAACCGCGGCGACGGCGGGATCATGGCGCTGACGGCGCTGATCCAGCGACGGAGGGTGCCGCGGGCAGCTGCCCTGGCCACTTTTGGACTCCTGGGAGCCGGCCTGTTCTTCGGTGACGGGATGATCACCCCGGCCATCTCGGTCACCTCCGCCGTCGGCGGCCTCAACGTGGTCAGCCCCGGTCTCGCGCACCTCGTCGTGCCGATCTCGTTGGCCATCCTCATCGCGCTGTTCGCGGTCCAGCGCTACGGCACGGGGGCCGTCGGCTGGATGTTCGGTCCGGTGATCCTCGTCTTCTTCATCGTGATCGGCGTCTTCGGGCTGCTCCACGTCATCCCCCATCCGGAGGTCCTGCAGGGGCTGTCTCCGACCTGGGGGGTTCGGTTCCTCGTCGACCACGGGGTCCAGGCATGGCTGACGCTGGGGGCGATCGTGCTGTGCTGCACGGGCGCGGAGGCGCTCTACGCCGACCGTGGGCACTTCGGCGCGACGCCGATCCGGATGACCTGGTTCGGCATCGTGTTCCCCGCGGTGATGCTCTCCTACCTGGGGCAGGCCGGCTACATCCTGGACCATCCCCGCACCGTGACCAGCCACAACTTCAACCCCTTCTTCCAGGTCTTCCCCCACGCGATACTCGTTCCCGTGGTCGTGCTGGCCACCCTCGCCACCATCATCGCCTCCCAGGCGGCCCTCACCGGCTCCTTCTCGGTGGCCAAGCAGGCGGTCCAGCTTGGCTTCCTGCCCCGCTTGAGGATCGTCCACACCTCCGAGCTGGAGGGGCAGATCTACGTCCCGGTCATCAACTGGTTCCTTGGACTGGGGGTCGTCACTCTGGTCCTCGTGTTCCAGAGCTCCACCAAGCTGTCCGATATCTACGGCGTCGCCGTCACCGGCACGTTCATCCTCGACACGACCCTGTTCGTCGCCGTCGCCCGCTCCATGTGGCGGACGCCCAGATGGAAGCTGGTCTGCCTGGCCGGGCTGTTCTACATCGTGGAGGTCTCGTTCTTCACCTCCAACCTCACAAAGGTCACCCACGGTGCCTGGCTGCCGCTGATCGTTGGGCTGGCGGTCGCCACGATCATGGCCACCTGGCGGCGCGGGCGTGACATCCTGACGCGCAACCGCAATCAGCAGGAGGGGTCCCTCCAGGAGTTCCTCGAGGAGGCCCGCACCGCCCAGCCGCCAATGGTGCGCCTGCCCGTCACGGCGATCTTCCTCAACCCGGGCAAGAACATGACGCCGCTGGCGCTGCGTGCCCAGGTGGAGCACAACCACGCGTTCCACGAGAAGGTGCTGATCGTCTCGATGGATCCCGTCAGCATCCCGCGGGTCGACAAGAAGGACCGGTTCGTGTCCGAACTGCTCGGCAAGGGCCTGTTCAAGATCGTGCACCTGACGATCCACGTCGGCTACCACGACGCGTGGAACGTGCCGGCGGCGCTGGCCGAGGCTCGCAAGCGTGGCTTCCTGGACCGCAACCTCGATCTCGAGCACGCCTCCTACTTCGTCTCCCGCATGACGATCGTCCCCACCGACGCACCCGGGCTGGCGCGATGGCGCAAGAGGCTGTTCATCACGATGGCCCGGAACGCGACGAGCCCCATCGACGCCTTCGCCCTGCCGGGCGCTCGCACTGTGATGACGGGCTGCCAAGTCGGCCTCTGAGACCGGCGCACCCGCCGATCTTCACAACATCTTGATGCCGGAGGGGCATTCCTGCATGAGTCCTTGACGACAGTCGACGCAAGATGACCCCATGGGTCGCACGGCCAGATCTCCGGTGCAAGCGCGATGGGGGGCGCCGCACGGCCCGCGCGGGCCGAGACCGTGAGCCCGGCACCGGATCCGCCGGCGGCTCCTGATCGCGCTCCTGCCCTCGATGGGCACCGGACCGCAGCGCTCGCCGAGAGCCCGCCGCGCCGGAAGCGCGCCTTCAACGAGGCCGCCCACAAGCTGAGCGAGTGGCCCGTCCGGCCCGCGCCCGCCAGGAAGGAGAGGGGACCGTCGGAGGCGATCCGCGCCGCCACCGACGATCAGCGCGACGTGGTCGCCCATGCTGGACGCCTGGTGCTCGGCCTCGGCGCCCTCGGGGTCGTCTTCGGCGACATCGGCACCAGCCCGCTCTACACGGAGCAGTTCATCTTCACCGCCCACCGAAGTGCCGCTCACCCGGACGTGGCGGGCGTCTACGGAATCGCGTCCCTGATCTTCTGGACGCTGATGATCGAGGTGTCGATCAAGTACGCCGGGTTCATCATGCGGGCCCACAACCGCGGCGATGGAGGCATCATGGCCCTGACGGCCCTGATCCAGCGCAAGCGGGTCGGCCGGACCGCCCTGCTCGTGACGCTCGGCATCTTCGGTGCCGGGCTGTTCTTCGGTGACGGGATGATCACTCCGGCCATCTCGGTCACATCGGCCGTCGGCGGCCTCAACGTCGTCAGTCCCAGCCTCTCCCACCTCGTGGTGCCGCTCTCGCTGGCCATCCTCGTCGTGCTGTTTGCGCTCCAGCGCTTCGGCACCGGCCAGGTCGGTTGGCTCTTCGGCCCGGTCATCCTCCTGTTCTTCGCCGTCATCGCGGGGTTCGGCCTCGGCCAGGTGGTCATGCACCCCGGCGTGCTCCAGGGCCTGTCGCCCACATGGGCCGCCCGGTTCATGATCGACCACGGCGTCGATGGCTGGCTGACCCTGGGCGGCGTCGTGCTCTGCTGCACGGGCGCCGAGGCTCTATACGCCGACCGCGGCCATTTCGGCGCCACGCCGATCCGCATGACCTGGTACGGGATCGTGTTCCCGGCGGTGATGCTGTCGTACCTCGGCCAGGCGGCATTCATCCTGTCTCATCCGGCCGAGGCGGCGCAGCCGTCGTTCAACCCGTTCTTCCAACTGATGCCGCACAGCCTGCTGGTGCCGATGGTCGTGCTGGCGACCCTGGCGACGATCATCGCCTCCCAGGCGGCGCTCACCGGCTCGTTCTCGGTGGCCAAGCAGGCGGTCCAGCTCGGCTTTCTGCCGCGGTTGAAGATCGTCCACACCTCAAAGATCGAGGGCCAGATCTACGTGCCGCTGATCAACTGGGGATTGGGCCTCGGCGTGGCGACGCTGGTGCTGGTGTTCCGGTCCTCCAACAAGCTCGGCGACATCTACGGCGTGGCCGTCACCGGCACGTTCATCCTCAACACCCTCCTGTTCCTCGCGGTCGCTCGAACCCTCTGGCGCACACCCAGGTGGCGGCTGGCGATTATCGGCGCGCTGTTCCTCATCGTCGAGGTGGCGTTCTTCACCTCCAACCTGGCCAAGATCGCGCAGGGCGCCTACCTGTCGCTGGCCGTCGGACTGGCGCTCGCCGGGATCATGGTCACGTGGCGCTGGGGGTTTGAGCGCGTCACGCGCAAGCGAACCGCCCAGGAGGGCTCGTTGGCGGAGTTCCTCGAGGACCTGTGCGCGGCCGATCCGCCGCCCGTGCGGCTGCCCGGTACGGCGGTCTTCCTCAATCCGGGCAAGCAGACGACCCCGCTGGCCCTTCGAGCCGAGGTGGAGCACAGCCACGCCTTCCATCAGAAGGTGCTGATCGTCTCGCTGGACACGGTCTCCATCCCCCACGTGGACCCGGACGACCGCATCTCCGCGGAGGTGCTCGGTACGGGCCTGTTCAAGATCGTCGCACTCACGATCCGGGTGGGGTACCGCGACCGTCTGCACCTGCCGGACCTGCTGGCGCTGGCGCGCAAGCGCGGGCTGCTCGAGCGAAACCTCGATCTGGAGCATGCCTCGTACTTCGTCTCGCGGATGACGATCGTCTCCTCCGGAGGCGGGGGGCTGGCCGCCTGGCGCAAGCAGCTGTTCATCGCGATGGCGCGCAACGCCAACAGTCCCATCGAGCACTTCGGACTGCCCACGGAGCGGACGGTCATCACCGGCTCGCAGGTCGCCTTCTAAGCGCCTCCGCCGGGCCGGATGCAGCGGCCCGGAGCATATGGTCTGGAACTTCTGCGTCCCACGCGGAACAATGGGTACTTAACGGACCAGTTCGCCAGCTACGGGAGGCTCGATGAGCAGCGATTACATCCTCTCCTACGGGACCCACGCGCGGCCAGAAGACGGCCGATGCGCGATGGAGTGGGTCAGTCACCTGGCGGGGGAGCCCCACAGCGATGAGCCGTCATGCGTCAGCCCGGTGCTGCGGGCGATGTGCATCGCGCTCAACGACGGCCTGGAGCACGAGCCCCGGCAGAGACTGAGGCCCTACCTCGCCCGGACGATCGGTACCGCAGACGACGGCCTCGACACCGAGCGAGGCTGGATGGCGATGGACTGGCTGATCCGTCTCTACACGCCGGCCTGGCTGAGGGCCGCGGGGTTGGTCGACACCGGGGCCTCGCTCGCCGACCTGCACCCGGTCCACAACGCGGCGTCGTTGCGCACCGCGCTCGGCCGCCTCGATGCGGCCCGGCGCGAGGCACGAGCGGCGCGGGCGCGGATCTTCGGCGTTCCCCATCCCACCGGGTGGGCCGCTTCGGTGGCCGCGGGCATCGCTGGTCGCGAGGCGGCCTGGGCCTGCGCCGGCGCGGCGGCGTGGGCGGCCGCGAGGGTCTCGATCGGCGATGCCGCCGGTGACCGCGCCCGGGCGGCCACCCGGGCCACGGCGGGTGACGCCGCGGCGATCGCGGTCCGCCAGTCGCGCGTCGCCGCCCGGCACGGTGGTGCGCGGGAGGCGGCCCGGGCGGTGCTCGCGCCGACACTCGAGGCGCTGACCGGCTCGGCCCTGGATCTGCTCGACCGCATGTTGCCGACCGAGCTGATCGAGCTCCCGCAGCCGGCGCGGCGAGGGGACGCCTCCACCGTCCTCGCCTGACCGACAGAGGGGGCGCCTCCGGCGTCTCCTGCCCCGTGGACCAGTAGGCCGCCGCCCGGCGGGACGGTTGGCGGCCCTCGGGGGCCGCACCTACGGTTCACGCGATGGTGCCCGGCCGTAGGCGCGCGTTCGCCTTCACAGAATCTGTATGCGGCCGCCCGCTTCCTGCATGCGGCCTTGACGGTCGCCACTCCAAGATCTCGGCATGGACGTCGTAGCCGTCGCACTGGGAGTGCTCATGTTCGCCATCCTGCTGGCGCTCATCCGGGGGATCGACCGGATATGAGCAGCCCGACGACTCGCGCGGCCGCCGATCAGGCGAGCCAGCCGGATGACTCGGACGCTGCCCCGTCCGGCCAGGCCGGCCGCCGAGCGGGCGAGCAAGCCCGAGGTTGAGCGGCGGCCATGAGCGCGAGTGACCTGCTTGGGCTCATCGTCTCGGCGATCGTCTGCATCTACCTCCTGTACGCGCTGCTGCGCGGAGAGAAGTTCTAGGCAGTGACCTTCACCGGCTGGCTGACGATCTTCGGCTTCGCGCTGATCCTCACGGCGCTGGCGATGCCGCTGGGGTCCTACATGGCCGCCGTATACAGCGGCGAGCGGACGTTCATGGACCCGGTGCTGCGCATCCCGGAGCGGTTCCTGTACCGGGCCATGCGCGTCGACCCCGCCAGTCCCAGTCACCCCCAGGACTGGAAGGCCTACGCCAAGAGCGTGATCCTGTTCTCGCTCGCCGGCTGGCTGCTGCTGTACCTCATTCTGCGCACGCAAGGCCTGTGGAGCTGGACGGGGCTCAACCCGGAGGGATTCCACTCCGCGCCATGGAACGTGACGTTCAACACGACGTCGTCGTTCGTCACCAACACGAACTGGCAGTACTACGGCGGCGAGACGACGATGAGCTACTTCAGCCAGATGGCGGGGCTGACGGTGCAGAACTTCGTCTCGGCTGCTACCGGCATCGTCGTCGCCGTCGCCCTGATCCGCGGGATCGTCTCTCGCAGCGGCAAGAGCTTGGGGAATTTCTGGCAGGACCTCGTCCGCACGGTCCTCTACGTCCTGTTGCCGATCTCCATCGTGATCGCGATCATCCTCGTCTCCCAGGGCGTGCTGCAGACCTTCGGCGGCTATCTCACCGCCCACGGCGTCACCGGTCTGACCCAGTCGATCGCCCGCGCCCCGGTCGCCTCCCAGGAGGCGATCAAGGAGCTGGGTACCAACGGCGGCGGCATCTTCAGCACCAACTCGGCGCACCCGTTCGAGAATCCCACCGGGTTCACCAACCTGGTCGAGATGCTGGCGGTCCTTGTCATCCCCGCGGCGCTGGTGTTCATGTACGGCAAGATGGTGGGCAGCCGCCGCCAGGGCTACGCCATCTACTCGACGATGATGATCATGTTCCTCGGCGCGGTCATTGTCGCCTACGTCGCCGAGGCCCACGGCTCGCCGGCGCAGCACGCGGCCGGGCTGCACACCGGGGTGATCGCCGGCTCAGCCGGCGGCAACATGGAGGGCAAGGAGGCGCGCTTCGGCATCGCCGGCTCGGCGCTGTTCGACGTCGTCACCACCGTCACCTCGTGCGGGGCGGTCAACAGCGCCATCGAGTCGTTCACCGGGATCGGCGGGGCGGTGCCATTCGCCAACCTGTCGGCGAGCGAGGTCATCTTCGGCGGCGTCGGAACCGGCCTGTACTCCATCCTGCTCTACGTCCTGCTGGCGGTGTTCCTCGGCGGGCTCATGGTCGGTCGCACGCCGGAGCACCTGGGCAAGAAGATCGAGGCCCGGGAGATAAAGCTCGTCGTCCTCGGCATCCTCATCACCCCGCTCGCGGCGCTGTTCGCCACCGCCCTGGCCGTCGCGTCGAGCGCCGGGCGGGCGTCGATCTCGGCGGCCGCGACCGGCCCGCAGGGCTTCTCCGAGACGCTCTACACCTACCTCAGCCAGGCCAACAACAACGGCTCGGCGTTGGCCGGTTACGGCGGCTTCATCCAGCCGGCCGCCGGCAACCTCGGCTCCCACGGGATCACGTTCGCCGACCTGGTCGGCGGCTTCGTGATGCTGTTCGCCCGGTTTGCGCCGATCCTGTTCGCGCTGGCGGTGGCCGGCTCGCTGGCCGGCAAGCGGATCAGCCCAGCCGGTTTGGGGACGATGCGCACCGACAACCCCACGTTCGTGGTGCTGCTGATCGGCGTGATCGTCCTCGTCGGCGCTCTGACGTTCTTCCCCGCCCTGCTGCTCGGTCCCATCGTGCAGGGTTTGACCGGACACCTCTACTGATGGCGATGCGAAAGGACATCATCACTGCCGCTCTGGCGATTCTCGCGCTGACGCTGGTGTGCGGGATCCTGTATCCGCTGTTCATCACCGGCATCGGCCAGGTCGCCTTCCCGGGCAACGCGAACGGCCAGCAGGTCCACATCGGCGGCCGTCTCGTCGGCTCCACCCTCATCGGCCAGAACTTCGCCGATCCCGTGCTCAAGAACGGCACGGCGGTGCTGGACAAGAACGGCAACCCGGTCACGGTCCCGGATCCGCGGTACTTCCAGTCGCGCCCGTCGGCGACACTGCCGGCCGACAACGCCGCGGCAACCACGTTCTCCAACCTCGGTCCCAACAGCGTGGCCACGAGGCAGGAGCTGACGGTCAACATCGCCGCGTACATCCAGCTCAATGGCCGGTACTACCCCGGCGGCCTGACCGCGGCCAAGGTGCCGGTCGACGCCGTCGACAGCTCGGCCTCCGGCATCGATCCGGGCATCTCGGTGGCCAACGCTCACATCCAGGCCTACCGGATCGCTGCCGTGCGTCATCTCCCGCGGAGCACGGTCGACCGGCTGATCTCGACGTACACCGGCGGCCGGGGCCTCGGCTTCTCCGGTGAGCCGACGGTGAACGTGCTGCACCTCAATCTTGCTCTCAATCGCGCATCCGCAGGAGGTCGCTGATGTCGGTCAACGTCCCGGCACCGCCCGCCGAGCCTCGGCGCCCGCCGGAGCGGGGCATTGAGCGGCAAGCGGTCTCTCTGTTCCGCGGGGACATCGTCCGGCGAGCGCTGATCGACAGCCTGGTCAAGCTCGACCCGCGGGTGCAGCTCCGCAACCCGGTGATGTTCGTCGTCGAGATCGGCGCCGTGATCACCACCATCACGTGGTTGATCCAGGTGTTCGGAGGCAAGGCGCTCGGCGGCAACGACCCGGCGTGGTACACGGCGGTGATCGCCTTCTGGCTGTGGCTGACGGTGGTGTTCGCCAACATGGCCGAGGCATTTGCCGAGGGCCGCGGCCGCGCGCAGGCCGACACGCTGCGGTCGCTGCGCCAGGAGACGGTGGCGCGGATGGAGGACGGCACCACGCGCCGCGCATCGGAACTGACCAAGGGCGACGTCGTCGTCGTCGAGGCCGGCGAGCTGATCCCCGGCGACGGCACCGTGATCGAGGGGATCGCGTCGGTCGACGAGTCGGCGATCACCGGCGAGTCGGCGCCGGTCATCCGCGAGTCCGGCGGCGACCGTTCGGCGGTCACCGGCGGCACCCGCGTCCTGTCCGACCGCATCATGGTGGAGATCACCCAGGAGCCCGGGCACTCGTTCCTGGACCGGATGATCGCGCTGGTGGAGGGCGCCGCCCGGCGCAAGACCCCCAACGAGATCGCGCTCAACATCCTGCTCGCCGGGCTCACCCTCATCTTCATGATCGTCGTCGCCACGCTGCGCCCGTTCGGCCTGTTCGCCCACACGTCGATCTCGGACACGACCTTGATCTCGCTGCTGGTGGCGCTGATCCCCACCACCATCGGCGCGCTGCTGTCGGCGATCGGCATAGCCGGCATGGACCGTCTGGTGCGCCGCAACGTGCTGGCGCTGTCCGGCCGCGCGGTCGAAGCCTCCGGCGACGTCGACGTGCTCCTGCTGGACAAGACCGGCACGATCACGATCGGCAACCGCCTCGCGTCGGAGTTCATTCCCATGCCGGGGGTCGCTGAGGCCGAGCTGGCCGAGGTCGCCCAGCTCTCCTCGCTCGCCGACGAGACCCCGGAGGGCCGCTCCATCGTCGTGCTCGCCAAGCAGTACGGCATCCGGGAGCACGACATGGCCAATCTGCACGCCCATTTCGTCCCGTTCACCGCTCAGACCCGGATGAGCGGCGTCAACCTCGACGGCCGCCAGTTGCGCAAGGGCGCCGGGGACGCGGTCATCGAGTTCGTCTCCGACGAGGGCGGGCGCCCTCCGGTCGAGCTCCAGCCGGTGCTCGACCGCATCGGCCGCGAGGGCGGCACCCCGCTGGCCGTCGCGCGCGACTCGCAGGTCATGGGCGTCATCTACCTCAAGGACACGATCAAGGAGGGGATGCGCGAGCGCTTCGACCACCTGCGCCAGATGGGGATCCGGACGGTCATGATCACCGGCGACAACCGGTTGACCGCCGCCAAGATCGCCGAGGAGTCCGGCGTCGACGACTTCCTCGCCGAAGCGACGCCCGAGGCGAAGCTGGCGCTCATCAGGGAGCAGCAGAGCCAGGGCCGCATGGTGGCGATGACCGGCGATGGCACCAACGACGCCCCGGCGCTGGCCCAGGCCGACGTCGGCGTCGCGATGAACACCGGCACCCAGGCGGCCCGTGAAGCCGGGAACATGGTCGACCTCGACTCGAACCCCACCAAGCTCATCGAGATCGTCGAGGTCGGCAAGCAGCTCCTCATCACCCGCGGCGCGCTGACGACCTTCTCCATCGCAAACGACGTTGCCAAGTACTTCGCCATCCTCCCCGCCATCTTCGTCACCACCTGGGCGGCCAGCAAGGGCAGCCCAGGTGGGCGGGTGGGACCACTGCACGTGCTCAACGTCATGGGCCTCGGGACCCCCCGCTCAGCGATCATCTCCGCCATCATCTTCAACGCGATCGTCATCCCCCTGCTCATCCCCATCTCGCTGAAGGGCGTCGCCTACCGGCCCATCGGCGCGAGCGCGCTGCTGCGACGCAACCTCTGGATCTACGGGCTCGGCGGCCTGATCGCCCCGTTTCTCGGCATCAAGCTCATCGACCTCATCGTCCACAACCTCCTCGGGGCGTGAGCGCCTCCGGTGGGCAAGCGCGGAGGTTGAGTCATGGCGGTCAGCCGGGGTCGCTACAAGGTCTTCCTCGGCATGGCGGCCGGCGTCGGCAAGACGTATCGGATGCTCCAGGAAGGGCAGGCCGAGGCTCTGGCGGGGCGTGACGTGGTGATCGGCTACCTCGAGCCCCACGGCCGGAGCGAGACGATGGCTCAGGCCGAGAGCCTCCAGGTCGTCCCCCGCCGCCGCGTTCAGTACCGCAGCGCATTGCTGGAGGAGATGGACCTGCCCGCGGTCCTGGAGCGCGCGCCAGAGCTCTGCCTGATCGACGAGCTCGCGCACACCAACCCACCGGGCACCGAGCACGCCAAGCGCTACGAGGACATCGCCGACGTGCTCGCCGCGGGGATCGACGTCTTCTCGACCGTCAACGTGCAGCATCTGGAGAGCCTGAACGACCAGGTGGCCGAGCTGACCGGCACGCGCGTCCGCGAGACGGTGCCGGATGCAATCCTGACGTCCGCCGACGACGTGGTGCTGATCGACATCACGCCGGACTCGCTCATCGAGCGGCTGTTGGCCGGCAAGGTCTATCCCCCGGAGCGCGTCCAGACGGCACTGAACAACTTCTTCAAGATCGAGAACCTGTCGGCGCTGCGTGAGGTGGCCCTGCGCCAGGTCGCCGAGGAGGTCGAGGCCAAGCGCCTTCCCACCGACGGGAGCACCCCGCGGGGCCGCCCGGAGCGGCTGATGGACGGTCACGGCGCGTCAGCGATCGCCGAACGGCTGCTTGCGCTGGTCACCCCGGATCCCTCCTCGCAGCGGGTCGTGCGGCGCGCATGGCGATCGGCCCAGCGACTGGGGGCCGAGCTGGACGTCCTGTGGGTGACCGACGACGAGCCAACCGATGACGAGCGTGAGCAATTGTCCGCGCTGCGGCGGCTGACGAGCGTGCTCGGCGCCCACCTGTTCGTCGAGCGAGGCCCGGATGTGGCACTCGTCGCCCAGCGCTTTGCCCGCGAGCGGGGAACGACGTATGTGCTGATGGGAACGCCGGCGCCGCGAGGGGCGCTCCGCCGCCTCATGCATCCGGCACTCCCCTTCCGGCTGATCAGCCTGCTGCCCGGGGTCGACGTCCGGATCGTCGCCGACCGCAGTCAGAGAGCCAGGGAGGACAGATGAGCGCGATCCTGATCGGCGTGATCGTCGTCCCGGTGGTGGCGCTGGCGGCGCTGATCGTCCGCCGGCGGACCGAGGGCGGTCCGCCGGCGAAGCTCGTATCTGAGCCCGGTGCGCGACGAACCCTGTTCCCGTTCGTGTCATCCGCCCTGTCGCGGCGCGCCCTGGACGCCGCCCTGCGCCTCGCGCGCGCCGAGAGCGCCACGCTCGTCCCGGTGTTCCTGGCCAGGGTGCCGCTCCACCTGCCCCTGGACGCCCAGCTCCCGCGCCAGGCCGCCATCGCGATCCCCCTCCAGGAGGCGATCGAGCAGCGCGCCGGGGCCTACGGCGTCCCGGTCGACTGCCGCCTCGAGCGGGGGCGCACCTACCGCCATGCCCTGCGGCAGACGATCAGCGACGAGCGCTTTGACCGGATCGTCATCGCCGCCGCCGTCGACGGTGCCCACGGCTTCCTCCCGGACGATGTCGCCTGGCTGCTCGCCCACGCCCCCGGCGAGATCCTCGTGGTGCGCCCGGGCGCGGAGGATCAGCTGGTGCCGATCGCTCCGCGCCCGCCGCGGCGCACCATGGTCAACGGACGGCGTGCCTCGCGTAACCGCCGCGACGTCCTGCGCTCTTCTTGACCCACCCGCGGTCCGACCCGGTGCCCGTGCCGGTGCCGGTGCCGGGGGTGAACGACTCCGGCCGCGCACGACGTGGGCGTAGCGCGGCGCCACCACAGTGTGGAACGACTCGCCGGCGCCGGGTGACGCCGCCGGCGGATCGTCGGTGATGGGCGGGCACCTCCGATCGCCGGCGACACACCGTCCCCGCCTCATTCGTTGCCCGTGGTAGACGCCGCGGCCGCCACCACCCCAGCCCAGCAGCCGAGCGATCAGCCCGTCTGCGCCCGCTGGATCCTCTCCGCAGCCCGGACAACCGCACCCGCCGTCCCCGGCACATCGGCCACCACCCGCGGCTCCGGCCCGGCGATCGACAGCCCGGCCAGGATGCGGCCGCGGCGATCGAGGACCGGAGCGGCCACCGCGGCCGCACCCGCGTCGAGCTCGCCGGCGGTGAAGGCGAAGCCGTTGGCGCGGATCTGCTCCAGCTCGTCGAGCAGGCCCGACCGCCCGGCTGCGGCGACCAGGCGCGCCAGCTCGGCGCGCTCGAGGTGGGCGGCGAGCACCTTGCCGGACGCGCCGCGATGCATCGGAGCCCGGCGGAAGCGGGGGTAGGACAGCCGGACCGAGTGGCGCTCGGTCTCCACGGCGTGCAGCACGATCGCCTCCAGTCCGCACGGCGCGGTCAGGATCACCGTCTCCCCCACCTCGTGCGACAGCTCCTCCATCAGCGCCACCGCCGGCGCCACGAGCCGCTCATGCAGCCCGGCCTCGGCGGCGCGCCCCAGGGCCACGAGGCGCGTGCCGAGGGCCAGGGTCCGGTCCGGCCCCCTCGCCACCAGCCCATGGGCCTCGAGCTCCGCCAGAAGACGGTACGCGGTGCTCGTCGGCATCCCCGCGTCGCCGGCCAGCTCGGCGACCGTCCGCTGCACCGGTTCCTCGCCCAGTCGGTGCAGCAGCTCGACCGCCCGCTGCAGCGCTCCTTCCGGCATTCAGTGGTCGCCTCCGCCCACTCGTGCAACCTTCTCGGAACGCCGCATTAGTGCGCCGTTCTCGACATCCCTTTGCGCTCTGACGGCGTCTGGACGCGGCTGAACCGCGTCCGTCGGCATCCATGTACGCCCGGTACTGGGAAAGCCGACGGACGCACCCAGCCACGCCCAGCCACTCGCCAGAACATCAAAGGACTCTCGGAACGCCGCACTAGATCCCGGGCGGCTCGTGCTCGGAGAGCGCCGGGCGCGCACCGGCCACGCGGGCCACGCGGTGGGCCAGCGCGCCGTCGGCGACCAGCCGGGCGAGCCCCTCGATGTCGGCGTTCCACTCGGTCTCGTCGGTCAGCGTCCCCGCATACCCGCGGACGACCAGATGCGCCCGGCCGGTCCCCCCACCGAGGCCATCTGGGCCGCCGCGCAGGTCGATGGCCTGCGCGGCCACGATCAGCTCGAGCGCCACGAGCCGGTGGACGAGGCTGACGAGCGCCGACGTGGTGCTGACCGCCAGCGGCGCCATCGAGGCGTGGTCCTCGACCCCCTCCGCCAGCTGACCGCGGTAGTCGAGCGAGACCGGGTTGGCGAGCATCCGCGCCTCCGAGGCCAAGGCCGCGAACTCCCGTCCCAGCGGCCGCAACCCGCCCGTCGGTCCGTCCTGGCCGGCCAGCCCGGTCGGCAGCCCGCTGAAGTGCGCCCACAGCAGCTTCTGCACCCGCTCGTTGGCGACCTGCGCCGCGTGGGCGATGGCCATCCTCAGGTAGTCGAAGGCCATCGCCAGCGCCGCGACGTCGAAGTTGCCGACCGACACGATCGCCGACTCCTCGACGAGGACGAGCGGATTGTCGCCCGCTGAGTTGAGCTCGATCTCCATCAGACCGCGCACCACCGACAGCGAGTCGTAGAGCGCGCCATGCGTCTGGGGAACGCAGCGGATGGAGAGCGGATCCTGGAGGTTGCGCGCCGCCCCCGGCTGCCACAGGTGGGAGTCCTCGAGCAGCTCGCGCAGCCGCGACATCGCCCGCTCCAGCCCGCTGTGAGGACGGGCGCGCGCCGCCGCCGGATGGATCACCGACAGGTTGGCCAGGAACGCCTCGAAGCTGAGCGCCGCCGAGATCTGCAAGCTCTCTATCAGGTCGGCGACGTCGACGAGGACGAGCGACCCGCGGCCCATCGTCACGCCGTTGGCGCTGATCAGCCCGAGCGCCTCCTTGGGCCCGAGTGCGATCGGCTCGAGCCCGGTTCGCTGCAGCGCCTCTCCCCCGGGGATCATCTTCCCCTGGTATTCGGCCCAGCCGCGGCCGATCAGCACCTTGCCGATGTCGGCCATCTCCGAGAGGTCTCCCTGACCCACCGACCCGACCATGCGTACGACCGGGTGGATGTCGAGGTTCAAGAGGCGCACGAGCAACTCGATGAGCTCGCGCCGGACGCCGACGCCGGCCTTCAGCATCCCGTTGACCCGTGAGACCATCATCGCCCGGACCACATCGGTGGGCAGAGGCCTGCCGTAGGACGAGACCTGATCGGCGACGGTGGCGAACGAGAACGCGCCGATCTCCTCCAGCGAGATCCGGTGCCGGGCCAGGGACCCGAGGCCCGTGTTCAGGCCGTAGACGGATTCGCCGCTGGCGAGCACCCGGTCGACGACCTCGCGCGCCGCCCGGACTCGCACCAGCGCAGCCTCGTCGAGCTCGACCCGGACGCGGCCCCGAGCGACGGCCAGGACACGGTCGACGGTTAGCCCATCTCCATCAAGAACGACGCTCTCGTTTGTTGAGACTGTGGTCACAGGATCATCGTAATGTAACCTCCGGGCATCTCAGTGACCGAGAAGATCTCCGGGCAGATCCTGAGACCTGACGGATCCACCGTCCGCGCCGGCCTCACGGTCGCCGACGGCCGGATCCGGGACATCGGCCCACCGGACGTCGCGGGCGCGGGCGGGCTGGACTACGGCGAGGCGCTCCTCCTCCCCGGCGCCGTCGACGTCCACGTCCACACGCGCAGCTACGCCGGAGAGGGGATCGAGCGCTGCACCCGCGCCGCCGCCGCCGGAGGCGTTACGACCATCGTCGATATGCCCTATGACGACGCCGCGGGCCCGGTCGACTCGCTGCGCGCATTCGAGGCCAAGGTCGCCGACGTCGAGCGCGAGGCCGTCGTCGACGTGGCCCTGTGGGCGACGGTTCCGCCGCGCGGGCCGATCGACGATGTGGCGGGGCTCGTCGACGCCGGCGCGGCGGCCTTCAAGCTCTCCACCTTCGAGACGCACCCCCGGCGCTTCCCCCGTATCCCGGACGGTCAGCTGCTGGCCGCGTTCGCCGCCATCGCGCGCGCCGGAGGACTGGCCGGGATCCACGCCGAGAACGACGAGATCGTCCGCGCCGGGATCGCCGCCGAGCAGGGTGCGGGACAGGCCGGGGATCCCTTCGCCCACGCGCGGTCGCGGCCTGCGGTCGCCGAGCACGAGGCGATCGCCCGCTGTCTGGAGCTGGCCCGGGCGACCGGCGTGCGGCTGCACGTCTGCCACGTCTCGACGCCGCGCGGGGTGACGCTGGTCGGCGAGGCCCGGCGCGATGGCGTCGACGTCAGCGCCGAGACCTGCCCGCACTACCTGCTCCTCGACGAGACCGAGCTGGGCCGCCGTGGCGGCGAGGCCAAGATCAATCCGCCGCTGCGAGCCGCTGCGCTGCCCCCGGACGGGCTTGACCTCATCTCCTCCGACCATGTCGGCTGGCCCGCCGACCGCAAGCACGGGCCGGACATCTTCGCGCTGTCGGCGGGCGCTCCCGGCGTCGAGCTCATCGTGCCGCTCGTGCATGACGCGCTCGGGGCGGCCGAGCTCGTGCGGCTGGTCAGCGAAGGCCCAGCCCGGCGCTTCGGCCTCTGGCCTCGCAAGGGCAGCCTGGCACCGGGCGCCGACGCCGACATCCTCGTGCTCGACCCGCGCGCCGAGTGGGAGATCGATCCCGCGGCGTTGATCACCGCCGCCGGCTGGAGTCCGTACGCGGGCCGGCGCCTCCGTGGACGGGTGCTCGCCGCATTCTCGCGCGGCGTCCAGGTCTGGGACGGCCGGGAGGTGGCGGCCGGCCCCGGGCACGGACGGTTCGTCCCCGCCGCCACGGGCCGCCGGGCACCGGCGACGGTCCTTGTCTGAGCTCGCACTCCGCTGCCGGGGGTGGCGGCAGGAGGCGATCCTGCGCCTCCTGGAGAACAACCTGGCGATCGCCGAGGACCCTGAGCGCCTGGTCGTCTACGCCGCCCACGCCAAGGCCGCCCGCGACCACGCCAGCCTCCGCGGGATCGTCGACGCGCTCCGGCAGATGGACGACGGCCACACGCTGATCGTCCAGTCCGGCAAGCCGATCGCCGTGCTGCCGACGGGCCCGCGCTCGCCGGTCGTGCTCCTGGCCAACGGCAACCTGGTCGGCCGCTGGGCGACGCCGGAGACGTTCTACGAGCTGGAGCGCCGGCAGCTCATCACCTGGGGCGGCCTCACGGCGGGCTGTTGGCAGTACATCGGCTCCCAGGGGGTGCTCCAGGGGACGTACGAGACCTTTGCGCAGGTGGCGCGCGAGCACTTCGGCGGCTCGCTCCGGGGGCGGCTGGTGGTCAGCGCCGGGCTGGGCGGCATGGGCGCGGCTCAGCCGGTGGCCATCTCACGGATGCTCGGCGGCACCTCACTCGTCGCCGAGGTCGACGCCGCCAAGGCCGAGCGGCGCCACCGGGCGGGCACGGTCGACGTGGTGTGCGCGGACGTCGACGAGGCGCTCGACGTCGCGCTCGCCGCCGCCGCCGCCGGCGACCCGCTCGCCGTGGCGGTGTTGGCCAACGCGGCCGACCTGCTCGACGGACTGGTCGCGCGCGACGTCACCCCGGATGTCGTCACCGACCTCACCGCCGCCCACGACCTGCGGGCCGGCTACCTGCCGGCCGGTGTGTCCCTGGAGGAGGCGGCGGAGCTGCGCCGCGGCGATCCCGGCAAGCTCGAGTCGCTGGCGCTGGCCACCCTCGTCCGCCACGTCCGGGCGATGCTCGCGCTGCGCGACCGCGGCGCGGTCGTGTTCGATTACGGCAACAACATCCGGCCCCACGCGGCCGCCGGCGGCCTGGCGGAGGCGCTGAGCATCGACATCTTCACGGCGCGTTACCTCCGTCCCCTGTTCTGCCACGGGATCGGCCCCTTCCGCTGGATCTGCCTGTCCGGCGAAGACGGCGATCTCGACGTCGTCGACGCGTTGTGCGTCGAGCTCTTCGCCGGCATCGCGCGGATCACCGACTGGATCGGCCTCGCCCGGTCCCATGTCGCCCGTCAGGGGCTGCCGGCGCGCATCGCCTGGCTGGGGCACGGCGAGCGCAGTCGCCTCGCCCTCGCCGTCAACGATGCCGTCGCCGACGGCCGCCTGCGCGCCCCGGTCGCCTTCACCCGCGACCACATGGACGGCGGCGCCATGACCCATCCGAACATCATCACCGAGGCGATGGCCGACGGCTCCGACGCGATCAGCGACTGGCCGCTGCTCAACGGTCTGCTGACGACGGCGGCCGGCGCCGACCTCGTCGCGCTGCACGCCGGCGGTGGTGGGTACGCCGGCTACTCCCAGAGCGCCGGCATGACCGTCGTGGCGACAGGGACCGATGACGGCGCCGCCCGCCTGCGCGGCGCCCTGCACGTCGACACCGCGCTGGCGGTGCTGCGTCACGCCGACGCCGGCTACGAGGCTGCCCGGGAGAGTGCGCGCCGTCACGCCCTCGGCCTGAACCCCGTAGGGTCCAGGCCGTGAGAGAACTCGACCTCCACGCCGTCCATGCCGCCGTCGCCGGCGGTTCGGTCCTCGCCGCCGGGGGAGGCGGCTGGGTCGACCACGGGCTGCTCGTGGGCAGCACCGCTGTCCAGTACGGCACCCCGCGCCTCGTCAGCCTCGACGAGCTGGATCCGGACGCGATGCTCGCCACGGTCAGCGCCATCGGCGCTCCGGCGGCCGAGGGTTGGGAGATGCGCCCGGGCGATTACGTGCGGGCGCTGGAGCTGCTGATCGAGGCCGTTCCGGAGGCGGTCGTCGGCACCGTGACCGCGCAGAACGGTTCGTCGACGACCTGCAACGGCTGGGTGGCCTCGGCGGTCCTCGGCACGGTCGTGGTCGACGCCGCCGGCGACGGGCGCGCCCACCCCACCGGGAAGATGGGTTCCTTCGGCCTGGCCGCCGACGACGATTACGAGACGGTGCAGGCGGTCGCCGGTGGCAACCGCGCCGAAAAGCGGTACCTGGAAGTCGTGGCGCGCGGCACGGTCCGCCACACCGCCAACGTGCTGCGGACGGCTGCCGCCGAGTCCGGCGGGTTCATCGCCGCCGCACGCAACCCGTTGCCTGCGTCGTTCGTCGCCGAGCACGCGGCGGTGGGAGCGATCAGCTTCGCCCTCGCGCTCGGCGAAGCCATCCTGGCGGCCGAGCCGGACGGCGCCGAGCGGATGATCGGCGCGACGGCGGAGCATCTGGGCGCGGCGGTGATCGCGCGCGGGCCCGTGCGCAGCCGCGCGATCCGAACCGAGAACGCGTTCGACATCGGCAGGGTCGTCGTGGAGGACGTCGAGCTCGGCTTCGTCAACGAGTACCTGACCGCCGAGTCCGGCGGCGAGCGACTGGCGACGTTCCCGGACGTGCTGGCGACACTGTCGGTCCACACCGGGCGGATCATCTCGATCGCCGATCTGCGCGAAGGCGATGAGGTGGTCGTCCTTCACGTGCCCAAGGCCCGGGTGCCGCTGGGCGACGGCGTGCGCGAGCCGAGCGTCTACCCGGAGGTGGAGGCGATGCTCGGAAAGCCGCTCGCGCCCTACGCGCTTGCCTGACGCCGGTCGCATCGCCTCGCGGCTCGACGCTCTGTGGGAGGTCGCCCGCGGTCCCGGTGGTGGTGCCGACCGTCCCGCCTACTCACCGGCCGAGGCCCGGGCGATGCTGCTCGTTGCCGGATGGGCCCGCGAGCAGGGACTCGCCCCCGCCGTCGACCCCCACGGGAACCTGTGGGCGCTGCCGGCGCACTGGGGTGGACCGGTCGTGACCGCGGGATCGCACGTCGACACGGTGCCCGACGGCGGGCGCTATGACGGCGCGCTCGGCACCGTCCTCGGACTCGAGCTTGCCCGCGACGCGGCTGCGGCGGGTGCCGGCAGCGCCTGTCCCGGCCTGCTCGTGTGCGCCGCCGAGGAGGCGCCTCGGTTCGGTGCCGGCACGATCGGCTCGCGGCTGCTGGCGGGAACCCTGGGCGAGGATGACCTCGCGGGGATGCACGACGCCGCCGGCACGACCGCCGCCGAGGCACGAGCCGTGTACCTGGCCGCGCTGGACGGCCTGCCGCGGATCGCGCCCCCCACAGACCGGCTCCGCGCTCACGCGGAGATCCACGTCGCTCAGCGCCGGGAGCTCCGAGAGCTGGGGATCGTCACGCGCGTGGCCTCGCCGCGGCGCTTCGAGCTGACCATCGACGGCCGGGCGGGACATTCCGGCGAGCTCTCCATGGAGGACCGTCGAGATGCGCTGGCCGCAGCGGCCGAGGTCGTACTGGCGATCGAGGCCGCCGCCCGCGCCGAGCCCCCGGAGACGGTGGCCACGGTCGGCCGGATCGAGGTGTCCCCGGGTGCGGTCAGCGTCATCCCCGGGCAGGCGCGGCTGGCGATCGACGTCCGGGGCATCTCCTCGGAATCGCTGGCCCGGCTGGATGCGGCCATCCACGAGCGCGTGGCCGACATCTGCGCGCGTCGCGGCGTCGACCACGAGCTGACGATGACCCGTGCCGGCGAGCCGGTGGCGCTCGACGCCCGGCTCGCGGCCGCCGCGCTCCAGGCGGCCGCCCGCCTGGGCATCTCCGCGCGTGAAACCTGGTCCGGCGCCGGGCATGATGCCCAGCACGTCAACGCGCTCGCGCCGTGCCTGCTGGTCTTCGTCCCCCTGCACGGGGGGGAGAGCCACACTCCCCACGAGGGCGCCGACATGGCCGAGATCCTGAGGGCGGCCGAGCTCACCCACGCCGTCCTGGGTAGCGACCGGAGGGGCTGACCCCGTGCTTGACCCCCGGAGTTCTGATGGCATAATGGCAACCCTTGATGGCCTCACGAGGGACAAGCCTGAGCCGCGGGCTCCAGATCCTGGCGGCGCTCGGATCGGATGCGGCCCTCGCCGAGGGGGGGCTGGGGGTCACCCGGATCGCGTCCCTCACCGGCCATGAGAAGAGCCAGGTATCGAGAACGCTGGCGGTGCTCAGCGATCACGGGCTGGTCGAGCGGTCTCCGGCGGATCGCACGTACCGACTTGGCTGGAGTTGCTTCGCGCTCGCTGCGCGGGCCGGGGAGCCGCGCCTGATCGAGCAGGCGCGGACGGCGCTGGCCCAGATCGTGGATGCTGTTGACGAGGCGGCGCACCTGTCGACGCTCCGGGGCGCCGAGGTCCTCACCGTCCTGACGCAAGCACCCTCTCATGCGATCGTCGCCCGAAGCTGGGTGGGCCGGGCGATCCCCGCCTGGTGCACGTCCTCCGGACGCGCACTCCTCGTCGACGTTGATCGCGCAGCGCTGGCGCAGCGGTTCGGATCCGGGCCGTTTCCGCCGAGGGGCCCGAATGCCCCAGCCGATCTCGATGACCTGGCGCAGAGGATCGAGCGCGACCGCGTGCTCGGCTATTCGGTCGCCGATGAGGAGTCGGAGCCGGCCCTGGTCGCTGTGGCGGCACCCATCCGCAACTTCACCGGGAGGGTGGTCGCCGCGATCAACGTCTCGGGTCCGAAGTTCCGTCTGGGGGGCCGCCTGCGTCCCACCGGCGAGATCGTCGCGGCGGCCGTGGGGAGGATCTCGGACGCCCTCGGCGCGCCGGCGGTCCAAGCGCCGCGCTCATCGGTGGTCGGCGGATGAGATCGACCGCTCCCCTGGTGGAGGTGGCCACCTCCGGCGCACCGGATCTCCCGGTCAGCCGCATCCGCCGTCCAACTAACCGGTACAGTCGTTCTGTCTGCGGGAGGGAAACATGCGATCAGTTCTGAGACGTATGCTGGCTGGCAGCGCCGTCGTCGCCGTGGCGGTGGCGCTCGGCGCATGCGGCAGCTCATCGTCATCCTCGGCGAGCTCCGCCGGGTCAGGGTCGACCTCGGGCGGCGGCGCCCTGCCGGGCAAGGGCAAGCCGCCGATCACGATGGGCGACAAGAATTTCACCGAGGAGTTCATCCTCGGCGACCTCTATGCGGGTGCGCTGCGGGCCAAGGGCTTCACCGTCAACCTGAAGCCCAACATCGGCAGCTCCGAGCTCACTGACAAGTCGCTGACGTCCGGTCAGATCGACATGTACCCGGAGTACACCGGGGTCATCCTCAGCGTGATCAAGGGACAGGCGCAGGTCCCGCCCACCGCCGCGGCGACCTATCAGGCCGCGAAGGCATTCGAGCAGGGCCGCGGATTCACGCTGCTGAGCGCGACGCCGTTCTTCGACGCCGACGCGCTGATCACGTTGAAGCCGTTCGCTCAGAAGAACCACCTCACGACGATCTCCGATCTCAAGAAGGTCAGCTCATGGACCTACGGTGGGCCGCCGGAGAACCAGTCGCGCTATGAGGGCGTGGTCGGCCTGCACAAGGCCTACCACCTCTTCAACCTCAAGTTCATCCCGCTGACGATCGGGCTGCAGTACCAAGCGCTCGACAGCGGCAAGGTGCAAACGGCCGCCGCGTTCACCACCGACGGCCAGCTCGAGAGCGGGAAATACGTGATCCTGACCGATCCCAAGCACATCTTCGGCTTCCAGAACGTCGCCCCGGTGGTGTCGAACAAGCTGCTGGCACGCGAAGGACCGGCGTTCGCCCAGACGCTCGATGCGGTGAGCGCGAAGCTCACCAACCACGTCATGCAGCAGCTCAACGCTGCGGTCGACATCGACAAGGTCGACCCGGCGACGGTGGCCAGCAAGTTCCTCAAGGCCAACGGACTGGCGTAGGACCCGGAGGGCGCATCTCACCATGGCGGGTCAGGAGACAGCCGAGCAGCGGGCGGAGTCACGGCAGCATCGAACTGCGGCTCCGCTCGAGTTCCGCAACGTGTCCAAGCGTTACCCGGGCTCTGACAAGCCGGCGCTGAAAGGCCTCTCGTTCGAGGTGCCGGCGGGAGACATCTGCGTGCTCGTCGGCCCCTCGGGGTGCGGCAAGACCACTGCCATGCGGATGGTCAACCGCATGATCGACATCACCGAGGGTGACATCCTGCTTGACGGCGAGAGCGTGCGCAGCCGCAACCCGGCCGACCTCCGGCGCCACATCGGCTACGTGATCCAGCAGATCGGCCTGTTCCCCCACCTCTCGATCCGCGACAACATCGCCACGGTGCCCCGCCTGTTGGGCTGGGACCGCAGGCGGATCGATGCCCGCGTAGCGGAACTGCTGGAGCTGATCTCGCTGCCTCCCGAAACGCGGCAGCGGTACCCGGCTGAGGTCTCAGGCGGGCAGCGCCAGCGGGTGGGGGTCGCTCGCGCGCTCGCCGCCGATCCGCCCCTGATGCTGATGGATGAGCCGTTCGGGGCGATCGACCCGATCACCCGCGAGCGCCTCCAGGACGAGTTCCTGCGCCTGCAGCAGGACATCCAGAAGACGATCGTGTTCGTCACCCACGACATCGACGAGGCGATCAAGATGGGCGACCGGATCGCGATCCTGCGGGAGGGCGGGGTGCTGGCGCAGTACGACACCCCAGAACGCATCCTCGCCCAGCCCGCTGACGAGTTCGTGGCCCGGTTCGTGGGGCTCGATCGCGGACTCAAGCGCCTGTCGCTGTCCTCGCTGTCAGACCTGTCGCTCGAAGAGGCCAGCTCCGTCCCCGACGGCACCCGGCCGCCCGGGCAGACCGACCCCCAGCGGGTGGTGTTCGTCGATGATCGCGGCCGGCCGGTCGGCCGCCTCGGGGCCGACCGGGAGCCCGAGCCCGTGGGTCCGATCGCCCAGCCCGATACATCGCTGCGCGACGCCCTGTCGCTGATCATGAGCGACGGCAACCGGCCGCTGGTCGTGGTCGACGCCGACGGCGCAGTCGGCGGGCTGGCCCGCATCGACGTGATCGCCGGTGCGCTGGCGAGCGGCAACGGGGGCGCTGCGAACGGGAAGCGCGCCTGATGGGTGGTCTGGTCATCGCCAGCGGCGGCTCAGGGCCGGTGATTCCCAACTTCGGGGGAGGCAGCAGCAACGCGTGCGAGCGCAACAACGGGCTCTTCTGCTGGCATTGGTTCACCCAGCACTGGAGCAGCACGTTCTCCCCGGCTCTCGTCCAGCACATCGTGCTCGTGGGGATCGCCGTCGGAATCGGCTTCCTGATCGCCTTCGCGCTGGCGCTCCTCGCCTACCGCGTGCGCTGGCTGGAGACCCCCATCGCCGGCATCTCGAGCCTCCTGTACACGATCCCCAGCCTCGCCCTGTTTCAGATCCTGGTGCCGTTCACCGGGCTGACGCTCCTGACGGCCGAGATCGGGCTCGTCTCCTACACCCTGCTGCTGTTGTTCCGCAACATCGTCACCGGACTGCGAGAGGTTCCGCAGGAGGTTCGCGACGCCGCCCGAGGCATGGGCCTGACGCCGCGTCAGATCCTGCTGCGCATCGACCTGCCGCTCGCGATTCCCGCGATATTCGCCGGCCTGCGGGTGGCCACAGTGACGACCATCAGCCTGGCCACGGTGGCGGCGATCGTCGGCGTCAACGAGGGGCTGGGCGTCCCGATCTTCGATGCGATCCAGCGCGTCAACTTCAAAACGGAGTTCATCGCCGCCGCCGTGCTCGCGATCGCGCTCGCATGGGTGGCCGACCTGCTGCTGGTCGTTCTCCAGCGCCTGGTCGCGCCGTGGGCGTCGCGCCGGCGCTCCTCGCTGGTGCCCCGGGCCGTCGTGCACGCGATCAGGGGGCGTCACCGCCCCATCTCAGCCGTCCGGGAGGCGTGATGACCCCGCCGGTGGCGGACGTCGGGCTGGGCCAGCAGTTCCTGAACTCGTTCACGTTCATGGGCAACAACCTCAGCCACCTGCTCCACGACACGCTGGGGACGCTCGCGCTCAGCGGCGCTGCGTTGGGCGTGGCCCTGGCGGTCACGCTGCCGCCGGCGATGTGGCTCGGCCACCTGCACCGCGGATCGTCGCTGGCGATCCGCATCGCAAACCTCGGACGTTCTCTGCCCGAGCTGGGGCTGATCGCGATCTTCCTCGCGCTGCTTGGGATCGGATTTCTCAACGTGATGGTGGCGCTGGTGATCGTCGGGATCCCGCCGATTCTGGCCAATGCGTTCACCGCGATCGACGGCGTCGACCCTGACGTGGTCGACGCGGCGCGGGGGATGGGCATGAGCGAGCTGGAGGTGCTGCTCAAGGTGGAGTTTCCCCTCGCGCTGCCGTTGCTGTTCGCGGGGATCCGCACCTCGGCGCTGTTCATCATCGGAGCCTCGCCACTGGCCGCGATCGCCGGTGGTTCCGGGCTGGGGGAGATCATCGTCAACCAGGCCAGCTACGGGTTCGACGGAGTGCTCGCCGCCTCCCTGTGGGTGGCGGCACTCGCCATGCTGGTCCAGGGCCTGCTCGCGCTCCTGCAGCGCGCGATCACGCCGACCGGGCTCAAGCTCCGCCCCGACACGCGGGCTCGGATCGACGTCGGGGTGGCCGATGCCGAGCGGGTGACGGGCATCGAGGTCAGCACCGTCTAGCGCCGACGCCGGCGAGCGCGAAGAAATTGCGCAGCACCCGGGCTCCCGCCGAGTGCTGGGCGTTGAACCGCTCTGGGTGAAACTGCGTTCCCCACCAGGCACGGTCTCGTGCCCGGACCGCCTCGACGGCACAGTCCGCGCTACGCGCCAGCACGACGAAGTTCTCCGGCAGCGAGACGACATCCCACGCGTGGTGCTCGTAGACCACCGCGGTCGGTCCCAGTCCGCCCAGCAGATCCCGCGCGTCCAGAACCTCGACCGCCCCGTATCCGAGCGCCGCGCGCCGACGCGGCCCCACCTCACCGCCGGCGAAGACCGCCATCTGCTGCATTCCGCCGCAGATCCCGAGCACCGCGCGGTCGAACCGCCACACGCGCTCCCCCAGGCGGGCCAGCGCGGCGGGATCGTGCACCGACCAGGGGGCGAACGATCCACTCAGGATCACCGCGGCGGCGGTGCCGAAGTCACCTGCGTCGCAGTAGTGCCGGCTGCGCACGGGAACGTCGACCAGGCTCTGCATCCGCCGGCGGATGGCCTCGAAGTGCCGCTTCAGCGCCCGGTCGATTGCCGGGGCGTGCTCCATGATCACGAACGCGACGCCGTCCCTGGCCATCGTTGGCGCCCTGACCCCGCCGTCGGCTCTCAGAGCCGCGCGGCATAGTCGAGGTTTCGCTGCTTGAGACCGGGATTGGTGCCCAGGAACGCGTGGCGCGACATGTCAGGGCTGTAGCGGCTGGCCGGCGGGTTCAGGTCAAGCGCCTCCGCGACGCCGCGGATATGGTGCGGGGCGGCTCCACAGCAGACGCCGAGGTATCCGACTCCGAGCTCCCGCGCCGCCTGCGCGAACTCGCCCAGCTCGTACCTGTTGCAGGTGAACGGGTCAAGCGCGGTCGGAAACGGGCGGTCGCCGGGGATGCAATCGCAGCCTGGATCGGTCAGGGACTGGAAGCTCGGCTCGGCGTCGTGGGTGCGGTAGGGCACCGGGAGCGCGGCGACGTGTCCGGACACCGCTTCGCGGATCGGCCCCAGGAGCGGCAGCATGGTGCGCGGCCCACGGATGCAGTTCAGGCCGACGACGTCGGCGCCGGCAGCCTCCAGGCGCCGGCACGCCTCCGCCGGCGTCCAGCCCTCGCGCGTCACCGGCTCCCGGTGAATGGCGAGCGTCACCACCGCGGGCAGCCCGGTCTGGCGGAGGACGTCGGTCGCCAACAGCGCCTCCTGACCCCAGGAGAACGTCTCTCCGACGATGAAGTCGGCGCCCGCCTCGACGGCCCAGGCGACCTGCTCCTCGAACATCGCCCGGACGGCGACGGCGGAGGCGGCGTCGGCGGGGTCATAGACGTTGGTGTTGCAGATATCTCCGGCCAGGAGCGAGCCGGTGCGCCGCGCGACATCGGCGGCGATGGCCAGCGCCTGGCGATTGATGCTCTCGAGTGCGCTCTCCCTACCGATCAGGCGCAGCTTCTCTCGGTGGGCGTAGTAGGTGAACGCCTCCACCACGTCCGAGCCGGCGTGTACGAACTCCTCGTGAAGCTGCGCCACCAGCTCCGGATGCTCGAGCACCACCTCCGGGACGAATGACCCGGCCTGCAGGTACCCGCGCCGCTCGAGCTCGAACAGGTACCCCTCGGCGCAGATGACGGGACCTGCGGCCAGCCGTTCGAGCAGTCCGTCCTTCGCTTCACCAGCCATGTCCTGTCCGCCTTTCCTGAACTCTCCGAGGACGGGTGATTTGTTGCTGTCAGCGCAACAGGAGTTGCAGATTATCGCACAGCACTGGCCTGGCGAGGCGCGGCACGCAGGCGCTCCGGTGGATGAGATACTTCAGGCGCCCAACTCGCCGGTGCGGTCCTCAGCCGGCGGCGCTTGACACCAGTACCTCGTTGTGAAAGAACCAGCATCCAGTGGACGGGACGAGCGCATCGCGACTCGGGCCTCGGCGCAGGACGACCTCGACCTGAGCATCATCGTGCCCGGACGCCAGCGAAACGTCGGCTGCGTCTCGCGGAGCCGGCGGCGGAGCCGCGGGAGCCGAGACCTCTGCCGGTCCCGCCCAACGGACATCCAGCGGTTGACCTGAGATCCGCCGCGCCAGGAAAGGTGACGGAGCATGGCCACAGACGACGGTAGGCTCGACGCGATCCGCGCAACCCGGTCCGAGCTCGAGAATCATTACATCGATGAGCTCGTCGCCGGCCGGATCGACCGGCGGCAGTTCATGCGCCGGGGCGCCGTGATCGGCATGTCGACGGGGGTGATGGGCGTCGTCCTGGCCGCCTGCGGCGGGGCGAACAAGGTGGGGACCTCGTCGGCCGCCAGCTCCTCGAGCGCGACCGGCGGCGGCACCCCGGTCAAGGGCGGGACGCTGAAACTGGCGTCCCAGGCTCCTGCGGCCGCAGTCAATCCGATCACCGTTTCGGACGCCGGCGGCCTCTGCATGCTCGCGCAGACGGGCGAGTTCCTGACCTTCGACAACAACATGACCCTCCAGCTCCAGCCGATGCTCGCCACCAGCTGGACGCACAGCCAGGGCGGCAAGGTGTGGACCTTCAAGCTGCGCTCCGGCGTCAAGTTCCACAACGGCCAGCCGCTGACCGCCGACGACGTCGTCTACACGATGCAGCAGCTGGCCGACCCCAAGAACGCGTCGAACGCCCTGTCGACGTTCGCCGGTGTCCTCAGCCCCGCAGGCGTGGTCAAGGTCGACCCATCGACGGTCGCCTTTCACCTGGAGGCTGCGAACGGCAACTTCCCGTACCTCGTCTCCTCCGACAACTACAACGCGATCATCGTGCCCAAGGGCACGGACTTCGGCAAGTGGCAGAGCACGTTCATCGGCACCGGGCCGTTCAAGCTGCAGAGCTACACCGCGAACCAGAGCGCGACCTTCGTCGCCAACCCCAGCTACTGGGGCGGCGCGCCCCACCTGTCCTCGGCCACGTTCACGTTCTACAGCTCACAGCAGCCGCAGATCCTGGCGCTCCAGGGCGGCCAGGTCGACGTCATCGTCCAGTTCGTGCCCCAGGGCGCGACCTCGCTGCTCAACACCTCCAGCTACAACATCATCAAGCTCAAGTCGGCCAACCACCGCGAGCTGTCGATGCGCAACGACCAGGCGCCGTTCACCGATGCGCGGGTCCGTCAGGCGATCGCCCTGTCCCTCGACCGGCCGGGGATGGTCAAGGCACTGCTCAGCGGCGCCGGCTCGGTCGGAAACGACAGCCCGTTCTCGCCCAAGTTCCCGTCGACCAACACGAGCGTCCCCCAGCGCACGCAGGACATCGCCAAGGCCAAGCAGCTGCTGGCCGCCGCCGGCCACCCCCACGGCTTCTCGACGTCGTTGGCCACCGAGCAGTACGAGGAGATCCCGGCGATGGCGACGGTCATCGCCCAGGCCGCCAAGGCGATCGGTGTGAACATCTCGCTCAAGGTCGAGAACCAGTCCGCCTACTACGGCAAGTCGACGTTCGGCAACTCCGACTGGCTGGACGCGACGATGAGCCTCGTCGACTACGGCGACCGCGGCGTCCCGAACGTGTTCCTCGATGCGCCGCTGCTCTCCAAGGGGACCTGGAACGCCGCCCATTTCAAGAACCCCACGTACGACGCCCTGGTCAAGCAGTACACGGCGGCCGTCGACCTGCAAACCCAGAAGACGATCGCCGGCAAGATCGAGACGCTGCTGCTCTCAGAGACGCCGATCGTCATCCCGTACTTCATCGACGGCCTGACGGCGACCACCCCCGGCGTCAAGGGGGTCAACCCCACCTCGCTCTCGGCGATCTTCCTCAAGGACGCCTATAAGAGCGCCTGATGTCCCTGTTCATCCTCAAGCGTGTCGGACTGGGATTGATCACCCTGTGGATCCTCAGCCTGATCGTGTTCTTCGCCGCGCAGGTGCTGCCCGGCGACCCCGCGCGGGCCATCCTCGGCAACCAGGCGGCGCCGTCGGCGGTCCGGGCGCTGTCGCACCAGCTGGGCACCGACCGCTCGGTCCTCGCCCAGTACGGCACGTGGATCGGCCACGTCGTCACCGGCAACCTCGGCACCTCGTATGAGTACCAGGGGCCGATCGGTCCGCAGCTGACGTCGGCGCTCGGCAACTCGCTCAAGCTGGCTGCGCTGGCGTTCGTGCTCGTCGTGCCGCTGGGCATCCTCGGCGGCGTGGTGGCGGCGCTCAACGTCGGCAAGCCCGTTGACCGCATCACCAGCGTCGTCGGTCTGTCGGCGACGGTGATCCCGGAGGTCGTCTCCGGGATCGTCCTCATCCTCGTCTTCGGCATCTGGCTCAACGTGCTGCCGATCCAGGCGTCGACGCCCCCCGGCTCGGGCTTCGGCACTCAGCTGTACCACCTGATCCTTCCGGCGATCCCGCTGACGCTCATCCTGTTCGGCTACATCCAGCAGATGGCACGCGCCGGCACGGTCGAGGCCCTGGCGTCGGACTACGCGCGGACGGCGACGCTCAAGGGGCTGCCCCGGGGGGTGATGATCCGCCGCCACGTGCTGCGCAACTCGCTGCTGCCGACCATCACCGTGATCGCCAGCCAGACCGGCTACCTGATCGGCGGCCTCGTGCTCGTCGAGACCCTGTTTCACTACAACGGGATCGGCACGCTCATCTACAACGCCGCCAACCACAAGGACTTCCCCATGCTCGAGGCCGGGGTCCTGGTCATCGGCGTCGTCTACATGGTGGCGACGCTGATCGCCGACACCCTGTTCTCGCTGCTCAACCCGCGCATTCGCTACCGGGGCGTCGAATGAGCATCGGCGCGGTCCCGGTCGAATCGGCGGCGGCGGTCAGCGCCGGCCAGGCCGACCTGCGCGGGCAGGTCCTGCGCGACCTCGTCCGCCAGAAGTCGTTCATCGCCGGCGCCGTGATCCTCGGCTTCTGGATCCTGGCGGCGATCTTCGGCTCGGCGGTCGTCAAGGACCCGTCCGCGCAGAATCTCCTGTTGATCAACCAGGCGCCGTCCGGGTCGCACTGGTTCGGGACCGACAGCCTGGGGCGGGACATGTTCGCGCGCGTCATCACCGGGTCGCGGGACATCCTCATCACCGCGCCGCTGGCGACTCTGCTCGGCACGGTGATGGGCACCATCCTGGGGCTGGTGATGGGGTACTTCCGCGGCATCGTCGACGACGTCGTCGGCCGCGTGGTCGAGGCGTTCCTGGCCCTCCCCCTGGTCGTCACCGGCATTCTCGGCATCGTCGCCCTGGGGGCATCCAACACGACGCTGATCATCGTGATCGGCATCGTGTTCACACCGCTGATCGCGCGGACGGTCCGCGCGGCGGTGTTGCTGGAGCGCGAGCTCGACTACGTCTCGGCGGCGAAGCTGCGCGGTGAGGGGTCGCTGTACATCATGTTCGCCGAGATCCTGCCCAACGTCCTGGCGCCGATCATGGTCGAGTTCACCGTGCGCCTCGGCTACGCCGTGTTCACGATCGTCACCCTGTCGTTCCTGGGCTTCGGGATTCCACCGCCGTCTCCTGACTGGGGGCTCGACATCTCCAACAACTTCCCGCAGGTGACCGCCGGCTACTGGTGGGAGGTCCTGTTCGACGCCCTCGCCGTGGCCTCCCTCGTCATCGGCGTGAACATGATCGCCAACTCGATCGAATCCGCACTGGACGCCTCATGAGCACCGCAGAACAACCCGTCGCCGGGGCCCCTTCGCGCCACGCCGCCGACGCGCTGACGCTCTGCAACGTCGACGTCAGCTACAGCGTGCGCCGGGAGGACCAGCGGGTGGTGCGCGACGTCAGCTTCCACGTCGCTCGCGGCGAGTCGTTCGGCCTGGTCGGCGAGAGCGGCTGCGGGAAGTCGACGATCGCGCTCGCCATCGTGCGGTATCTAGCCCGCAACGGGCGGGTCAGCGCCGGCACGATCGAGATCGACGGCCGCGACGTGCTGGGCCTCAACCAGACCGAGCTGCGCCGGTTGCGCGCCGAGGACGTCTCGATGGTCTACCAGGAGCCGGGGCGCGCGCTGAACCCGTCGATCCTGGTCGGCCGCCAGGTCGCCGAGGTCTACGAGGTGGCGGGGATGGACCGCCAGCTCGCCATGGGGCGGGCCGAGGAGATGCTCGGCAAGGTCCGCATCTCCGATCCCAAGGGCGTGATGGGTCGCTACCCGCACCAGCTGTCCGGCGGGATGCTGCAGCGCGTGGTGATCGCCATGGCGCTCGCATCCGAGCCCTCGCTGCTCATCCTCGACGAGCCGACCACCGCGCTGGACGCGACCGTCGAGGCCGAGGTCCTCGATCTGATCACCGGACTGCGATCTGAGTTCAACACGTCGCTGCTGTTCATCAGCCACAACCTGGCGGTCATCGCCAAGATGTGCGACCGGGTCGGCGTCCTCTACGCCGGCGAGATGGTCGAGGAGGGTCCGGCGGCGGACGTGTTCAGGAGTCCGCGTCACCCGTACACCGTGGGCCTGCTGCGGTCGATCCCGTGGCGGGATCCGGAAGGTGGCGCCGCCCATGGTGAGAACGGCGGCCGGCCGCCGCTGGCCACCATTCCGGGCTCGCTTCCGGCCCCGGGCTCGGTGATCGAGGGTTGCGTGTTCGCCGACCGCTGCGGGCTGGCCGACGAGCGCTGCCGCACCGAGGCCCCGCCGATCTACGAGATCGGCGGCGGACGCGGCTCGCGCTGTCACTACCACGAGCGGGCTCAGAGCGTTCCGCTGGTCGCCGCCGACGCCGGCCAGCCGGAGCCGGCGGGCGGCCGAGACGACCGCGGCGGCGAGCCCCTGCTCCGGCTGCGGTCGGCGAGCAAGACCTTCCACATGGGCGGCCAGACGGTGCGCGGCCTGTACGGCGTCGATCTCGATGTCGCCGCCGGTGAGACGGTCGGCCTGGTCGGAGAGTCCGGGAGCGGCAAGACCACGCTCGCCCGCGTCGCCATCGGCCTCACCGGGCCGGACCAGGGCAGCGAGGTGACCCTGAACGGCCACCCCGTCGCTCCCGTGGCGACGAAGCGGTCGGCGACGGATCAGAAGGCCCTCCAGATCGTCTTCCAGAACCCGGACTCGGCGCTGAACCGGCGCCACTCGGTGCGGCGCCTGATCAGCCGCTCGCTGTCCAAGCTGGGCGGCTACTCCGGTGACCGGTTGCAGGCGCGCCTCCGGTCCCTCGTCGACTCCGTGCGCCTGCCTGAGCGCTACCTGCCCATGCGACCCGCCCAGCTCTCCGGCGGCCTCAAGCAGCGGGTGGCGATCGCCCGGGCCTTCGCCGGCGACCCGCGGATCGTCATCTGCGACGAGCCGACGTCGGCGCTTGATGTCTCCGTCCAGGCGGCGATCCTCAACCTCCTGACCGACCTGCAGCGCCGGGAGAACGTCGCCTACCTGTTCATCAGCCACGATCTCGGCGTCGTGCGCTACCTCGCGGACCGGATCGTCGTGCTCTACCTGGGACGGGTGATGGAGCTGGGGCCCGCCGGCGCCGTGTTCTCCAGCCCGCATCACCCATACACCGAGGCCCTCCTCTCGGCGGTGCCCACGCTCGACGACGCCGACCGGCTGCGGATCCGGCTCGAGGGCGAGATCCCGAGCGCGGCCGACCCGCCGACTGGTTGCCCGTTTCACACCCGCTGCCCGCGCAAGATCGGCGAGATCTGCGAGACGACCGAGCCGGAGTTGCGCGAGGAGGAACCCGGACACGGCATCCGGTGTCACATCCCGCTCGCCGACCTCCGGCGCCTGCAGGCCATCGACACCGGCCCGGCGCCTGCGGCCGCGACGTCGGCTCCATCCGAGCGGTAGCCCTCACGCGGTCGCCCCGCGCACGCGGGGCCGGGAGCGCGGCCGCCGGGGACGGACGGTCGCCCGGCAACACCGTCCGAGATCGCAGCCCGTCTCGGCGCGGCCCCCGCGTCCGACATCGGAGCCCCGCCTCGGCCCGCGGGCGAACCGGGGCCGAGCGGGGGCCGTGCCGGGGGCCGTGCGGCCTGCACCGTGCGCCAAATCAGAACCGCGCCCGCCGATCTGGCGCATCGTTGAGGCTGTGCGTGCGCCGGGTGACAGATCCGCCAGGCGGTGCAGGATTTGGCGCAACCCGCATGCTGCAATCCGGTGCAACGCCACGCAGGACGCCAGAATCCCGTCGCGATGCGGTCACGCTCCGTCCTTGCACGGTGGTCACGCTCCCGTCCTGCACGGTGGTCACGCTCCCGTCCTGCACGGGGTTTCGCGCACGCTCCCTGGATTGCGCCCTTGTCCCGCTGCGACCCAGCCCGGCATGACAAGCGGGAGCCGGGCTAGCTGACCGGGCCCACCTCCCGCAGGCGCAGCCACGCCCGCAGCCGACGGCCGCCGGAGCCGCCGCGCCCGCCGGAGCCGCCCTCGCCGGAACGGGCAAACAGCCACGCGGCGACCGCACATGACGGCACGATGACGGCCAGGTACCCGGCCTGCATGCCCCCCCGCTGCTCGAGCGCGCCGGCCAACAGGGGCATCAGCACCATCGCCGCCGCCCACGCGCCGTTGAGCAGCCCAAAGACCAGGCCGTCTCCCCGCTCCGCCCCGTCGGGCGACGCGGCAAGCGAGTAGGCGATCGTGCTCACGGCAGCGCGCGGCGCCGCCGAGAAGAGCAAGGCGGCGAACAGAGCCGCAACGCCCGCGCCGGCCAGGGCCGGCAGCAGCGCGACGGCGAGCAGCGCCGTGGCCAGGGCATTGAAGCGGAGGGTGTGCACCCGCCGGCCGAGACGCACCACCGTCGCACTGACCGCGATGTAACAGACGGCCGCCGCGGAGAACGCGAGGCCGATCTGGCCGGTCGAGATCCCCAGCTGGTGCAGGCCGCCGGAGATCAGCAGCTGGCTGACGCCGGAGACCGCGCCGGACACGATCAGGGCTCCCGTCGCGGCGCCGACGCCCGGCCGCCGCAGGAGAGCGACCAGAGCGGGACGCGAAACCGGGTTCGGGCCCGGACCGGCCCCCTCGCCCCCCGGCCGTCGGGCACGGTCACCGTCATCCGCCCGCTGCCCGTCCGGCACCCCGGCCGCCAGCGGCACGACGACCGCCGCCGTGATCCCGGCCACCGCCACGAAGGGCCCGGCGAGGCCGGTCAGCTCGGCGAGCACCCCGCCGACTGCGGGACCCACCATGATGCCCACCGACGAGCACGTGACCGACGGTCCCAATCCGCGGCCTCCGGCCGCCGTGTCAAGGCCCGACAGCCACGCCATGCCGGTCGTCCACACGACGCCGTAGGCGACTCCAAAGCCGACGCGCCCGGCCATCAGCGCGGCCAGCGACGGCGTCGCCTGCGCGAGGCTCGACACGCAGAGCAGCGCACCCGCGGTGAGCGTCACCCGCCGGGCACCGAAGCGATCGGCGGCGAGGCCGGCCGGCACCGAGACCGCCAGCGTGGCCAGCCCCGGGAGAGCCAGGAGCAGCGCCGTCTCGGTCGCGGTCAGGGCAAAGCGACCTGACAGCCGCGGCAGGAGAGGGACGATCGCCGCCTGCGCGACGCCGGCGACGAAGAACAGCGCGTACAGCAGCCACAGCCGCGCAGGGGCAGGCAGGCGCCGGCATCCGGCCCAGCTCGATGAAGGCGTGGAAAGCATCTGCAAAACAATGTACGATTCGCTCCATCGTTTGTAACTTGAGAGTTATCGCTGGTTATGACAGCTCTTGTTGATCAAAACTCGATCGATGTTAAGGCGCTGCGGGCACTCGTCACTGTGGCTGACCAGGGGTCGTTCCGTGCCGCGGCGAAGTCGCTCGGCTACACCCAGTCGGCCATCTCGCACCAGATCGGACTGCTGGAGCGAGCGCTCGAGGCCCCGCTGTTCACGCGCCCCGGTGGCCGCGGCGCCGTCGCGCTCACCCCCGCCGGCGAGGTCGCCTACCGCCGCGCACGGCGCGTCCTGGGCGAGGTCGAGTCGCTCGGCGCCGACGTCGCCGCCGTCCAGAGCGGCGAGCGCCAGACGCTGCGCATCGGCGTGTTCCAGACCGCCACCACCGAGCTCCTCCCCGGCGCGCTGCGCGCGCTGCGCGAGGCCCGTCCGGACGTGGAAGTCGTGCTCTCGGAGATCCACGACGCCGAGCGGACGTACGACCGGATCGCCGCCGGCCAGCTGGATCTGGCCTTCATGGTCAATCCGGCCCCGGATGAACGGATCACGTCGCTCCCGCTGCTCGACGACCCCTGGGTCATCCTGACTCGGCGTGACAGCGAGCTCACCGCCGCCGAGAACCCGTCCTTCGATCTCCTCGACGGAGTGGACCTCGTGGCCTGGACCCGGCGCTGGCGGACCCAGCACGACCTCGAGGAGGCCTGGCGCCGCCGTGCCATCGCTCCCCGGATCGTCTACCGCACCGACGACAACCTGGCCCTTCAACGGCTCGTCGCCGCCGGCTATGGCCACGCCTGCCTGGACCGGCTGGGAGCGAGCGGCGCGGTCGAGCCCTCGCTGACCTGGATCGAGCCCAAGGAGATCCTGATCCCGCGCACGATCGCGCTCTGCCATCCCCGGCGCCGCGATCCGAGCGTCCCAGCGCTGTTGCTCATGGAATCCGTCCGCTCCCAGTTCGGCATATGAGCGTCGAGGTCACCCAGCCGTGCCGTCCGGGGCTCGACCTGCCGCGCTCCTTGACAGATGGCCGGCCGTATGGGACAACGCGGCCAGTGCCGCGGGAACCGAGATGACGCAGACCGCGCTGCTGGGACCGGTGACGCCAACCGCGCTGGAGATGCGCGCCTGCGTTCTGCGGGAACCCGGCGTTGCGCCCGCGGTCGAGCGGGTGCTGCTCGAGCCCCCCCATGCCGGCGAGGTCCTCGTCCGCATCGCCGCGGCCGGCGTGTGTCACTCGGACATCCATCTCGTCGACGGCCAGCTCGGGCCCGGGCGCTGGCCGATGGTCCTCGGTCACGAGGGTGCCGGCGTCATCGAGGCCGTGGGCGAGGGCGTGGTCGGCCTCGCTCCCGGGGATCACGTCGTGTTCTGCATGGTCGCGTCGTGCGGCGTGTGCCATGCCTGCCGCTCCGGACGTCGCACGCTGTGCGAGCCGGTCGGCGTGCAGTCCCTGGCCGGCAAGCTGCCGGACGGGACATCCCGCCTGACGTCGGCCGACGGCACGAGCCTCCAGCACGGGCTGACGGTCGCCTGCTTCGCGGAGTACGCGGTGGTCGCCGCCGCCGGAGCCGTTGCCATCCCCCACGACGTCCCGCTCTGGCAGGCGGCACTCCTCGGCTGCAGCGTCGTCACCGGCTTTGGCGCGGTCGCTCACGCCGCCCGGGTCCGCATCGGCGAGCGCGTCGCGGTCATCGGCTGCGGCGGCGTCGGCCTGCAGGTGATCGCCGCTGCCCGCCTGGCCGGCGCGGCCACCATCATCGCCGTCGACCGCCGGCCGGAGAAGCTCGAGCACGCCCGGCGCCGGGGAGCCACCGAGGTCATCGACGCCGGCACGGTGGACGCCGCCGCGGCGATCGGCGCGCTCACCGGCGGCGGGGTGGACCACGCCTTCGAGGTGGTCGGTACGGCGGCGACGATCCGGACGGCGTGGGATGCCGTGCGTCCGGGCGGGACGGCGGTGGTGGTGGGGCTGGCGCCGAGGGGAATAGAGGTGTCGCTCCCGGCGATCGAGTTTTTGTCGGAGAAGTCGATCATCGGCAGCTACTACGGCACGGCCGACCCGGCGCAGAGCTTCCCGGGGCTGGTGGAGCTGGTGCGCTCCGGCCGCCTCGAGCTCGCGGACATGGTCTCGCACCTGATCGACCTCGAGGGCGTTCCGGGGGCGCTCGAGCGGCTGCGCCGCGGCGAGGGCAACCGGTCGGTCATCGTCGTCGACCACGAGCTGGCGGGTGCCGAGGCCACCCTGGCGGCATGAGCGGGCGCTGGCCGGTTGACTATGACGGGTTGATCGGCGAGGGCTGGAGCGGCGTCGATCCGAACGGTGCCCATGTCAATGTCGTGCTCGCGGAGCGCGGCACGGCGACGGCGGCGGCGCTCCTGACGACCTTCACCTCGCCGGCCCCCGGGCACGCGCCCATCCTCGTCGTCGTGGGCGAGGACAAGGACCACTACGAGCCGGTGTGGCCGCCGACGATCATGATCAACAAGGAGACGGCGCTCGAGCCGCGCCACCAGACGATCACGTGGGGCGCCGGCCAACTGGGGATCGCCCAGGGTGTGCTCGACGCGGTGGCCGAGGACGTCATCCCGTGCAGCGGGGACCTGCTCGTCTTCGTCGCCATCTACATCGATTCCGGGGCGGGCGACGAGACGGCGGTGCGGCTCGCCAGCCGCGCGGCGACCCTCAAGGGCGTGCGGACGGCGAGGGAGGGTCGCGGCCCCGGCGCGGCCGAGGCGCTCGTCGACCGGCGCGACAGGCTGCGCAGCCCCTTCTACAGCGGCTCGTGAAGATCACCTCCATCGAGACCGAGCGCCTGAGGCTGCCGCTCTCTCCTCCCTTCCGTGCTGCCTGGGACCCGGTGCCCCGTGAGCACTTCGACGCCACCCTCGTGCGGGTTCACACCGACGAGGGTCTGACCGGGATCGGCAGCGGCGACACGATGACCGGCTTTGACGAGTTCGAGCATCTGTTCGTCGGCCGCGACCCGCTGGCGCTGGCCCAGCACTCGCGCACCCTGGAGACGATCTCGTTTCACGCCGGCCGCTACTGGCCGCTGGAGGCGGCTCTCTACGACCTCGTCGGACAAGCTCTCGGCACGCCCGTCGCCGCCCTGCTCGGTGGTGCGCGCGACCGCATCCCCGTCTACGCCTCACTCGGTGAGCTGCGCCCGCCGCAGCAGCGTGCCGAGGACGCCCGGCTGCTGATGGCGGCCGGCTTTCGCGCGGTCAAGGTCCGGATCGGCCGCGAGCGCATGGCCGAGGGGATCGAGACGGTGGCCGCCATCCGCGAGGCCGCCGGCGACCGACTCCAGATCATGGTCGACCTCAACCAATGGTGGCGCATGCCCGGGGACATTGTCGCGGGACTCGACCCGCAGGGCGCCCGACGGGTGATCGACGCCCTGCACGAGCTCGGCGTGGTATGGGTCGAGGAGCCGCTCGTCGGCGATGACCTCGCCGGGATGCGGATGCTGCGCCGGAGCACGGGCACGCGCATCGCCGGAGGCGAGATGGCCCGCACGTTCGACGAGCTGCGGCGCGCCATCGACGAGGACGCGCTCGACGTGATCCAGCCGGACGTGGTCCTGGCCCTCGGCATCAGCGGGACGCGCACGCTCGCCGAGCTGGCGCTGCGGCGCAACCGCTGGTTCACCCCCCACACCTGGACGAACGGCATCGGCCTGCTCGCCAACCTCCACACGTGCTGCGGCGTGGGAGGCGGCCCGTACCTCGAGTACCCGTACGATCCGCCCGGCTGGACCCCGGAGCGCCGCGATTTCATGCTCGCCGCGCCGCTGGCGATCGACGCGGACGGCTGGCTGACGGTGCCACGCGCACCTGGGCTGGGCATCGAGCTCGATGAGCAGGCCGTCACGCACTTCGCGCGCGCGGCGTTGGCATGAGCATGCGGACCGCGGCAGTCACCGGTGGCCGTTTCGTCCCCGCCGCCGACGGGCGCACCCTCGCCACCGGGTCGCTGTGGGACGGATCCTGAACCTCGCGCACATGACCCCCACACCGCCCACCCACGTCGGGTTCATCGGTCTCGGCCACATGGGCAGCCACATGTGCCGCCACGTCGCCGGTGCCGGGTTCGACGTCACCGCCCATGACCTGAGCCCGGATGCCGTCGCCCGGGCGGCCGCCGGCGGCGCCCGCCCCGCCACCTCACTCGCCGACTGCCTGACCGGCGCCGAGATCCTCGTCACCAGCCTGCCGGGACCGCCGCAGGTCGACGAGGTCCTGTGCGGCCCGGACGGAGCGATCGCCGCCCTCGCGCCCGGGACGCTGGTCATCGAGATGAGCACCAGCTCGCTCGAGGTCGGCCGCGAGGCTCAGGCTGCCGCGCAGGCGAACGGCGTCCAGCTCATCGACGCGCCCGTCGCCGGCCAGACAATCGGCGCCGAGGCGGGCACGCTGGCCATCTACGTCGGCGGCGAGGACAGCGCCTTCACCCGCGCCCGCCCGGTGCTGAACGCCATCGGCGATCCGCAGCGGATCTTCCATCTGGGCGGTCCCGGCAGCGGCTACGCGGTCAAGCTCCTCCTCAACCTCCTGTGGTTCATCCAATCGGTGGCCACCGGCGAGGCGCTGACGATCGGCGCCAGGGCCGGGGTCGACCTCGACAAGCTTCACGCCGCGCTGGTCAACTCCCCGGCCAACTCCGTGTTTCTGGAGCGCGACGTCCTCCCCCTGCTGGCGGGTGGCGATTACGACGAGGGCTTCGCGATGAAGCTGGTCACCAAGGATCTCGGCCTGGCCGTCGATCTCGCCCGGGATGTCGGTGTGCCGGCCGAGCTATCGGCGCTGGTGGAGCAGATCCACCGCCGGGCCCGCGCCGCCTACGGCGACGAGGCCGGGGAGATGAGCGCCATCCGCCTGTACGAGGACCTCGCTCACACCGAGTTGCGATGGCCCACGTAGTCCTGGCCCGGTGGACGGCCAGGCCGGGCGAGGAGGAGGCCGGGCACGGGGGACGCGCTGCCCCGGCTCCAGGCCCTGGGAGCGGGCGTTCTACGAGACGTCGTGACCGCGGCCTGACACGCCGGTCCTGACGACCGCCGCCGAGGCGCACGTCGCCAGGGCCAGGCCGAGGTCCTCCTCGGCGACCCCGGCCAGGTCCGGATGATCGAGATCGAGCTCGATCGACCGCAGCGGGTGGGCGGGTCCGTCCAATCCCAGGCTCGCCCGGCCATGTGCCACGACCCGGCCCCACAGATCGCCACCGGCCGCGGCCAGCAGGGCAAAGCGAGTCTCGCCCTCCCGGCGGGCGAGCGTCTCCATCTCCCGCAGCTCCTCGAACGGGTCGATCCGCACCTGCTCGTCGGTGCCGATCGCCAGGCGGACGCCGGCATCCCGGTAGCGCAGCGCGGGCAGCCAGCCGTCGCCGAGGTTGCCCTCCGTCGTGGGGCAGGTGACGACGATCGAGTCCGACGCTGCCAGAAGCGCCACATCGCGCTCTGACACGTGGATGGCGTGGACGACGCTCGTACGCGGGCCGAGAAAGCCGCAGCGCTCGAGCAGCTCGATCGGCGAGCAGCCGTGCTCGGACTGGCACTCGTCGAGCTCGCGCCGCTGCTCGGCGGCGTGGACGTGGCGGACGAGTCCGCGCTCGTCGGCGTACCGCGCGATCGCCGATAGCCACTCGGCCGGAACGGCCCGCACGCTGTGGGCGGCGACGCCGACGTGGACCCCGGGGCGCGCCGCGGCCCACTCGCGCAGCGCCTCGACCCGCTCCAGGAATACCTTGACCGAGGGGTCGCAGAAGCGGACCTGGCCGGGCGCAGGCTCGCGGCCGGGTCCTCCGCGATGGTAGGCGGCGGGGAGCAGCACGATCTCCAGCCCGCACGCCCCCGCGGCTTGCGCCAGCGCCATCGCCATCGCGTTGCGCTCCGGGTACGGCGTGCCATCCGGCTGGTGATGGACGTAGTGGAACTCCCCGACGCTGCCGTAGCCCGCCGCCGCCATCTGGCGGTAGACGCGCGTGCCGACCTCGCGCATCGACTCCGGGTCATGGCCGGAGGCCAGCCGGTACATCTCGGTGCGCCAGCTCCAGAAGTCGTCATCGGCGCCGGCGGGCCGCTCGGCGGCGCCGCGCAGGTCGAGCTGGAACGCGTGGCTGTGCGCGTTGGCCATGGCCGGGACGCGGGCGGTTCTCATGACCACGTCAGCCGTGCCGCCGCGGCCTCGTCACGGATGTACACCGGCCGCCCGCCGACGAACGCCGCCGCCACCGGGTTGTGGCCGAACCGGTACGGGATCATCTCCACCGGACCGTCGAGGAGGAGCAGGTCGGCGCGCTTGCCGACCTCGATCGAGCCGCGGTCGTGGTCGAGCCCCAGCACCCAGGCGGCGTTCAGCGTGGTGGCAGCGAGCGCCTCGGCCACCGACAACCCGTACATCCGCGCGCCCAGGCCCATCACCAGCGGCATTGACGTGACCGGCGCCGTTCCGGGGTTCAAGTCGGATGCCAACACGACGAGCGCCCCGGCGTCGGCGAGCTCGCGCCCCGGCGCGCGGTGCTCGGCGCCCAGGAACTCGGCGGCCGGGAGGAGCACCGCCGCGCATTGCGCCTCGGCCAGCGCCGGGATGTCATCGCGATGGAGCGTCGACAGGTGATCGACCGACCGGGCGCCGGCGACCAGCGCCACCGGGACCGATCGATAGCCGCCGAACTGCTCCACGTGGCAGCGCAGCGCCAGCCCCGCCGCCGCAGCCAGCTCCCCCATCGTCGCCAGGTGCTCGTTGGAGAAGGCGATCGACTCGACGAAGATGTCCAGCGCGGTGACGCTGCCGGCGCTCAGGACCTCCGGCATCATCCCCTGCACGACGTCCATCCACTCATCGGCGCTGTAGCCGTCGGGCACCGCGTGGGCCAGCAGCGCTGTCGACACGGTCGTCTGGGGCACCTGGATCTCGAGCTCCCGCGCCAGGACAAGGGCGCGCATCTCCGCCTCGCGCGACAACCCATAGCCGGACTTGCACTCGAAAGTCGTCGTCCCGGTCGACAGCATCTCGGACGCCAGCGCCACCGACTGCGCCCGCACCTCGTCGTCGGCGCTCTCGCGCAACGCCCGGGCCGAGGCGCGAATCCCGCCTCCGCCCCGCGCGATGTCCTCGTAGGGAACCCCCCGTCGCTTCTGCTCGTACTCCTGCGCGCGCCAGCCCACGAAGGGCACGTGCGTGTGACAGTCGACGAAGCCGGGGATCACCGCGCACCCGCGGGCGTCGACGGTCACCTGCGCGATCGGATCAGGCTCGAGCGCGGTGATCAACCCGTCACGGGCGGCCAGTCCGCCGGGGTCCAGGGTCTGGGCCTCGAGCTCTTGGCCGCGCAGATGCGACAGGCCGTCGCCGGGTGGCCGGAGCACCTGCGCGGCGCCCTCGATCGAGAGGGTCGGCGGCGCGCCGCCGGCATCCGACGGCTGCGCGGGGCCGACGAAGCGGGCTGATCGCCCGGTCACCTCTGGTCCGGCTCAGGATCGAGCATCGGCATGCGGATGCCGGTGTCCCGGGCGGTGGCCAGCGCCTCCTCGTAGCCGGCGTCGGCGTGACGGACGACGCCGAGCCCGGGATCGGCGGTGAGGCACCGCCGGACCCGCTCGCCGGCGGCCGGCGTGCCGTCGGCGACGACGACCTGGCCGGCGTGGATCGACTTGCCCATGCCGACGCCGCCGCCATGGTGGATGGACACCCAGCTGGCCCCGCAGGCGGTCATCAGCATCGCGTTGAGCAGCGGCCAGTCGGCCACGGCATCCGAGCCGTCGCGCATCGCCTCGGTCTCGCGTTCCGGGGAGGCCACGGACCCGCAGTCCAGGTGATCGCGGCCGATCACGATCGGCCCGCGCAGCTCGCCGCGGGCGACCATCTCGTTGAAGCGCACGCCCGCCCGGTCGCGTTCGCCGTACCCCAGCCAGCAGATCCGGGCCGGCAGCCCCTGGAAGTGCACCCGCTCGGAAGCCAGCTGGATCCAGCGGGCGACGTGCTCCTGGTCGCCGAACAGGTCGAGGATCGCCTGGTCGGTGGCACGGATGTCGGCCGGGTCGCCGGAGAGAGCGACCCAGCGGAACGGGCCCTTGCCCTCGCAGAACAGGGGGCGGATGTAGGCGGGGACGAACCCGGGGTAGGAGAAGGCGTCGGCGTCGCCGTGCTCGTGGGCCAGGCCGCGAAGGGCGTTGCCGTAGTCAAATGCCTCCGCGCCGGCCCGCTGGAGGGCCCGGATGGCTCCCACGTGAGCCACCGCGCTCTCGCCCACGCGGCGGACGTACTCGCTCGGATCGGAGCGACGCAGCGCCTCGGCCTGCTCCAGCGTCAGCCCCGCCGGGACGTATCCGTTCAGCGGGTCATGCGCGCTCGTCTGGTCGGTGACGACGTCGACCTCGGCGCCGCGGCGCACCAGCTCCGGCAGGATCTCGGCGGCGTTGCCGGCCAGTCCGATCGACAGCGAGCGTCGGTCCGCGCGCGCCGCCTCCAGCCGCGTGAGCGCGTCGTCGAGATCGGCCGCCCGCTCGTCCAGATAGCCGGTCTCGATCCGCCGCTCGATCCGCTGCAGGTCGACCTCCACGCACAGGGCCAGCCCGTCGAGCATCGTGATCGCCAGGGGTTGAGCGCCGCCCATGCCCCCCAGCCCCGCGGTCACCACCAGGCGGCCGCGCAGCGTGCCGCCGAATCGCTGACGGGCAGCGGCGGCGAATGTCTCATAGGTGCCCTGGAGGATCCCCTGACTGCCGATGTAGATCCAGGACCCGGCCGTCATCTGCCCGTACATCATCAGCCCGGCGGCGTCGAGCTCGCGGAACGTGTCCCACGTCGCCCACTGCGGCACCAGGTTGGAGTTGGCGATGAGCACCCGCGGCGCCTGGTCATGGGTCTCGAACACCGCCACCGGCTTACCCGACTGGACGAGCAGCGTCTCGCCGTTGCCGAGCCGCTGCAGCTCGCGCTCGATCGTGTGGTAGCAGGACCAGTTGCGCGCGGCCTTGCCGATGCCGCCGTAGACGACGAGCTCGTCGGGCTTCTCGGCCACGTCGGGATGAAGGTTGTTGCGCAGCATGCGCAACGCGGCCTCCTG
>DASZMK010000122.1:0-2030 GCA_035551855.1 Solirubrobacteraceae bacterium | reverse complement strand
CAAGAGACTAGGCTGAGCGGTAGATGGCCGAGCCGACGAACTCCGAGATCGCCCGCGCGCTGGACGAGCTGGGGGATCTGTACGAGCTCGACGGCGCGATCATCCATCGGATCGTCGCCTACCGCAACGCGGCCAAGGCGGTCCGCGACGCGCCCGTGTCGGTGACCGCGCTGGCCAGAGAGGGGCGCGCCACCGAGCTGCCCGGGATCGGCGCGACGATCCAGGAGAAGGTCCTGGCGCTCGCCGACGAGGGCGCGATCCCGGCCGCCGCCCGGCTCCGGTCGAAGTTCCCGCCCGGCCTGCTGGAGATCACGCGGCTGCCCGGGCTGGGACCCAAGCGGGCCCGCCGCCTCTACGAGGAGCTGTCGATCGACTCGCTCCAGGCCCTCGAGACCGCGGCGTCGGCGCAGCGGATCCGGACGCTGAAGGGGTTCGGGCCCAAGGCCGAGGAGAGCATCCTGGCGGCCGTCGCCGTGGCCCGGGCCGACGCCGAGGCGGGCAGCGCCAACGGCGGCGGGCAGCGCGTCGTGCTCAACCGCGCCCTGACCGTGGGCGAGCAGATGATCGCCGCGCTGCGCGCCCATCCGGCGGCTGACCGCGTCGAGCTGGCCGGATCGGCGCGGCGGATGACCGACAGCGTCAAGGACCTCGACGTCATCGCGACGGCGTCAGACCCGCTGACGCTGGCCCGCGCCGCGGCCGATCTGGAGTTCGTCGAGGCGGCGCAGAAGCCCACCGAGTCCGGGGTGCGACTACGGACCCATACGGGGCTGAAGGTCGATCTGCGCATCGTCGCCCCGGACCAGTTCGGCAACCTGCTCCAGCATTTCACCGGCTCCAAGCAGCACAACATGGCACTGCGCGAAGCGGCGGTGCGCACGGGGCTGCACGTCTCCGAGTACGGCGTGCTCGACGACGCCACGGGAGAGACCCGGCGCTGCGCCCGGGAGGAGGAGGTCTACGCGCTGCTGGGGCTCGAGTACATCGAGCCCGAGCTGCGCGAGAACCGGGGCGAACTCGAGGCGGCCGCGGCGGGCACACTGCCGACGCTGATCAGGGTTGACGACCTGCGCGGCGACCTGCACTGCCACACGCACGCCTCCGACGGCACGGCCTCCATCGAGGAGATGGCCGTGGCCGCGCGGGACGCCGGCTATGACTACCTGGCGATCACCGATCACTCGGCCTCGTTCGGCTTCGGCAACGAGGTGTCGCCGTCGCGGCTGTTCGATCAGATCGCCCGGATCCGGGAACTGTCGGGCAGCCAGGGCGTCGGCGGGATGACGCTGCTGGCCGGCTCGGAGGTCAACATCCTCCCCGACGGCTCACTGGACTACGACGACGAGACGCTGTCGGCGCTCGATTGGGTCGTAGCCTCCGTGCACTCGTCGTTCCAGATGGACTCGGCGGCGATGACCGCCCGGATCATCCGCGCCATCTCCAACCCGCTCGTCGACGTCATCGGCCACCTGTCCGGCCGGAAGATCGAGCGGCGTCCGCCGTATCAGTTCGACTTCTCGGCCGTGGTCGAGGCGGCGGTTGACACCGGGACGATCCTGGAGATCAACGCCAGCCCGGACCGGCGTGATCTCAACGACGTGCACGCCCGGGCGGCCGCCCGCGCCGGCGTGCCGATCGTCATCGATTGCGACGCTCACCGGACCGGCGGGTTCGAGGTCGCCCGCTACGGCGTGGCGACGGCACGGCGGGCGTGGCTCGGCCCTGAGGCCGTCGTCAACACGCGGCCCTGGGCCGAGGTGGAGGCGATGCGCCCGCGGGCCGGGGTGCGACGGGGCTGAGGGCGACGCGCTGCCGGGCGACGAACATCTGGCATCGGAGCAGGATCGGCCTGGCGCACTCTAGGGGTTGAGCCTGCATCTGGTGCCAAACCGTCCGAGCGAGGCGCGGTTTGGCGCAGTGAGCACGCCAAGAACCGGAGCCAGGGAGCCCACGAGCGTTCGCGCCGCCTACTGGACCTCCTTCGATGTTCCGCTTTGACTCGCCTGGGCACCACAGCTACCGGAGATCGG
>DASZMK010000121.1:0-1644 GCA_035551855.1 Solirubrobacteraceae bacterium | reverse complement strand
AGGCCAGTGCCATGACCGTGAGGGCGGGGTTGGCGGCGCCCTCGGTGGGAAATACGCTGCCGTCACAGACGAACAGGTTAGGTACCCCCCGGCCGCGATGGTCGGCGTTCACGACGCTGGTCTCGGGCGAGGAGCCCATACGAGCGCCGCCAACCAGGTGCGCGTGGCGGTCGATGCTCAGCACGTCCTGCGCGCCCGCCGCCTCGCATAAGCCGTGCAAGACCTTCTTGGCGTAGGCGACGCTCGCCCGATCGTTCTCGCACTGGGTGTAGTCGAAGCGGGCGACCGGCATCCCATGCTCGTCAGGCTCGTCGGCCAGCGTCACTCGGTTGCGCGCTTGGGGCATGAGCTCATTGAGGACGCCGAGGGTCGTCCAGACCGCCTGCGGCGCACGACGTGGCGCCGTGCTCGCGCGCCGTTTCGTCCAGGCTCCAGGCGACCAGCCGCCACGTCTCGCGGTCGTCGGGCATGTCGGCGTACTGATAGCCGTCAAGCTTGCCCTCGGACAGCTTCTCGTCGACCATCGCCAAGACCGGGATGCGTGGCTCGGAGTCCTGGGCGAGGACAACATCGAGGAACGGGCCGAGGCACGCGCCCTCAGCAGGCATGAAGAAGCGGATCGGCGGCACCTCGTGCACTCGGTCGGTCACGACCTTCCGGGTCACCTCGTCCCAGTGGCGTTGATTCGACAGGACGTCGTAATCGGGGAAGCGGCCGTGCATGTGCGGCGTCTTGCCCCGCCGCTGGCGAGGAAGACCCGCGGGTCGGCTGGCTCCCGCCGGCGCGGAGGTGCGGTAGGTGGTCGGCGTCACGGAACGAATGGGGCATCCCGATCACGCCTTCTGGCGCGAAACGGCGGCCATCAAGCCGATCGCGCCGATCATCACCAGCGACCCCGGCGCCATCGACGGCGGCCCCATGACAAAGTTGTAGCTGGCCTCGTGAAAACCGCCCGGCTTGCGGGCGATGCCGCGCAGATGAAAGAACACGCCGGCCAGCCCATCGACCACGTAAAGGGCCGAAACGGCCGGCAGCACCGTCCTGGCGGCGCGCTCGGATATCACCCCACCAACTCCGGCCGCCGCCAGCACCGGGGAGAGCAGAACCGGGTCCACATCCACTCGTTGCCGAACGACCCGCCGTAATGGTCAACGTAGATCTCTATCCCTATCAGAAGCGCGCTGAGCGTCGCGGCCGCCGACAGCTTGCGCTGCGTGCGGCCGTGACGGATGTCGTTGACGTTCCTTGTCGCCGCCTTAGCGAGCCTTGACATCATCGCGTGCAGAACTCCGCCCGCTTGCCCTTCGTGGCCTCGACGAGGATCTTAGTAGCCACCGTGGCACCCTTGAAACGGTCTGCGAGGCGGTTGAGCATGAACTGCTCCTCCTGGAATCGGGCGAGGTACTCTCGCCCCGCTCCCCCGCAAACGTCTGAGCAACCTCAGCATGTTCGTGGGCGGGCCGAAACGACCAGGCGCCGCTCGTGCTCAGCCGGCACCGCCCTTGCCGTGCAGCGTTCCGGGATGGATGTCAGGTTGGGTTCGCCTCGGGTCGGGTAGTCGCGTCGTGGATGAGCGACGTCTTAAGCCCGGGAGGCCAGATCGTTTCGTTGCTCGACGCGGACCCGGATCTGGCGATCGGTCTC
>DASZMK010000120.1:0-8436 GCA_035551855.1 Solirubrobacteraceae bacterium | reverse complement strand
CGGAGTTAGCTGACGGGCTCGCGCTCTGTACGAGAGCGCTTCCCACGGATCACCGTGAGACTCGCCCCAACAAATTGGGTTCCCCGCTTCCCGGGGCGGCAGTCCGGGAACTCGGCGAGCGGCAACCTATCAGAACGCGCCCGCCGATGTGAGGGTTCACTCAGATCCGTGCGCGGGATCGGCGACGCCGTCGCGGCGCCGCTCCTCGATTGTCTGCTTGATCCGGTTGACCGTCTCCTCCGACATGCGCCTGATCTCCCAATGGGTGAGCTTGATCAGGCGCATCGGCGAGCTGGCGATCACGTCGGCATTGCGCGGTTTGCGCTCCAGCAGCCCCATCTCGCCGATCAGGTCGCCCGCCTTGAGCGTCGCGATCTTCTGCCCGCGCTGGATCACGTCGGCGGTGCCCTCCTCGACCGCGATCAGCTCGACCGAATAATCGCCCTCCTTCATCAGCATCTGCCCCTGGGCGGCGCTCGTCTCGGTGGCGAATGCCGCCAGGCGATTGGCCTCCTCGTCTGACAGGTGGGAGAAGATCGGTATCGATTTCAGCCGGTTGGGGTCCATGAGCGATCCTTGGGGGCGGGGGTTTACGCGAATCCGATCCCAGTGCCCGGGCGTTCGCGTCGGCTGCTACAGCGCCTGCACCTCGGCGGTGACGTCGCCGACCGACTGCTTGGCGTCGCCGAACAGCATCGCCGTCTTGGGGTCGTAGAACAGCGGGTTGTCGATTCCGGCAAAGCCGGAGGCCATCGAGCGCTTGAGCACTATCACCGACCCTGACCTGTCGACCTCGAGGATCGGCATCCCATAGATGGGACTGCCGGGCTCGTTCTTCGCGGCGGGGTTGGTGACGTCGTTGGCGCCGATGACAAGGGTCACGTCGGTGCGGGAGAACTCCGGGTTGATGTCGTCCATCTCGCGCAACAGGTCGTAGGGCACGTCGGCCTCGGCCAACAGCACGTTCATGTGGCCGGGCATCCGTCCGGCGACCGGGTGGATGGCGTATTTGACGGTCACGCCCTTGGCCTCCAGCGCGCGTTCGAGCTCGCGCACCGCGTGCTGGGCCTGGGCAACCGCCATCCCGTAGCCGGGGGCGATGACCACCTGGCGGGCGTAGGAAAGCTGGATTGCGACGTCGGCGGGTGAGGTGGAGCGCACCGTCCCGCCGGTCTCGCCGGCGGCGGCCGTGGGCGCGGCGACGGCTCCGCCGAACCCGCCGGCGACGATCGCGGGCACCGACCGGTTCATCGCCTTGGCCATCTGGTCGGTGAGGATCGTGCCCGACGCCCCCACGATCATGCCCGCCACGATCATGACGGGGTTCGATAGCGCCACGCCGGTTGCCGCCGCCGACAGACCGGTGAACGCGTTGAGCAGCGAGATCACGACCGGCATGTCGGCGCCACCGATCGGCAGGACGACCATGATTCCCAGGAGCGCGGCAGCGACCAGGATGGTCAGGATGAACAGCGCCTGGGAATGGGTGCCGGCGGACAGCACCACGGCACCGCCGACGGCGATCACCAGGAGCACGAGGTTGATGACCGACTGTCCCGCGAGCTTGATCGGCCGGCCGGGTAGGAGCTCCTGCAGCTTGCCGAACGCGATCATCGATCCCCAGAAGGAGACCGAGCCGACGATCGCGCCGAACAACTCGAAGATCTCCGAGCGCAGCGGCCAGCCTCCGCCGAAGTGATGGCGAAACTCGACCCACGCGATCAGGGCCACAGCACCGCCGCCGACGCCGTTGAACAGCGCCACCATCTGCGGCATCGCCGTCATCTTGACGTTGCGCGCCGCCGGCACCCCCACCACCGTTCCGATGATCAGGCCGACGATGATGAGCCAGACCGTCGCCGAGCCGTGGAACTCGCCCTTTCGCAACAGCGTCGCGATCACGGCGACCGCCATGCCAACGGCTGCGGTCTGATTGCCGCGGACGGCCGTGCGCGGGCCGGTCAGGCCGCTCATCCCGTAGATCATCAGCGAGAACGCGACGATGTAGAGCGCGTCGATGAAGTTGGTGCTCTGCAGGAACACGGTCCCCAGCGCGCTCACGATCCGGTGCCCTCCCCGTCCGTGTCCTCGGCTTTCGGCGGAGTTTTCGCCTTGAACATGCCGAGCATCCGGTCGGTGACCAGGAACCCGCCGATCACGTTGATCGTTCCGAAGGCCACCGCGATCACCAGCAGCACATCCTCGAGCACGCCGTGGGCCTCCGACATCAGCAGCAACCCGCCGAGCACGACGATCCCGTGGATCGCGTTGGTGCCGGACATCAGCGGCGTGTGCAGCGTGTTGGGGACCTTCGAGATCACCGCGAAGCCGACGAACCCGGCGAGAACCAGCACGGCGATGTCGATGACCAGTCTGTCCATGGTGCGTCGATCTCCTGTCGTTGGCTAGGCGGCGGCCGCGGCGGCCTTGGCGCCCTCGTGGACGATCTCGCCGCCCCGGGTGATGCACGCGCCGGCGATGACCTCGTCCTCGAAGTCGAGCGACAGCTCTCCGGCATCGTTGACCATCAGCCCCAGCAGCGCCTGGATGTTGCGCGCGTACAGCTGGGAGGCGTGCTCGGCCATCGTGCTCGGGACGTTGAGCGGCGCCAGGATCTTGACGTCATGGCGGATGACCGACTCCCCGGGCTCCGAGACCTCGCAGTTGCCGCCCGCTTCGCCGGCCAGGTCGACGATCACCGACCCGGGCTTCATCAGCTTCACCGCGTCCTCGGTGACGAGGATCGGGGCGCGCCGGCCGGGTACCAGCGCCGTCGTGATGACCACGTCGACCTTGCCGATCGCCTCGGCCATCAGCTCCTGCTGGCGCGCCTGCTGCTCGGCCGTCAGCTCCTTGGCATAACCGCCCGCGCCCTCCAGGTCACCGCCGAGATCAAACTCCAGGAAGTTCGCGCCGAGCGACTCGACCTGCTCCTTGACCGCCGACCGTACGTCAAAGCCCTGGACGACAGCGCCCAGCCGCCGGGCGGTGGCGATCGCCTGCAGCCCGGCAACCCCGGCGCCGAGCACGAGCACGGTCGCGGGACGGATGGTGCCCGCAGCGGTCATCAGCATCGGGTAGAACCGGCCGAGCTCCTGCGCGCCGATCAACGCCGAGCGATAGCCGGATATGTTGGCCTGACTGGACAGCGCGTCCATCGACTGCGCCCGGCTGATCCGGGGAATCGCCTCCATGGCAAAGCTCGTGACACCCGCCTCGGCGAGCGCCCGGACGCCCTCTCCGTTGGTCAGCGGGCCGAGAAAGCCGATCAGCGTGGCGTCCGAGCCCAGCTGGGCGACCTCCTGCTCGTTCGGTGCGGCAACCTTGACCACCACGTCGGCGCCCAGCGCCGACGCCGCGTCATCGACCAGCTCCGCACCGGCATCGGCATACGCCTGATCCGGGATCAGAGCGCCGGCACCAGCCCCCCGCTCCACCACGACCTCGATGGCCGGCGCGACCTCGCCGGCCGCGCTGCTGGACACGAGCTTGCCCACGACCTCGGGCACCAGCGCCACGCGTCGCTCGCCTTCTGCTGTCTCCTTCGGGACACCGATCCGCATTCGGGCGGTGGAGCGTATCGGTTGCGCCAACGTAGCGTTTTCTGGTCCGAAGCACACAGGCCGCCGGCCGGGGCCCCAGCGCGTCTAGCCAAGGCCGAGCGGCGCCAGAAGAAGCGCCGTCAGCGCGCCCGCGGTGGACGCCAGCCGGTCCATCGAGGGCGGCTGCGCCTGGCCTGCCGCGGGGCGGGCGGCCGGCCGGTGGGCGCTCCGGCGGTGGGCGCCCGAGCGCGACGAGCCGCGTGCGGACGGGGCCGTGCCAGGGGAGGAAGCCGTGGCGGCGGCGCGGTGTGCCGGGGTGCCGGCCCTATGGACGGACGTGGCAGACCGTGGGGGAGGCGGCGGGGCGAGCACCGGCAGCGGCTTGCCCTCCATCGCCATCAGCGCCTCTCCGGTGACCCATACCGGCGTCTGCGTCTGGCCCCGCCCGTACCGGATCAGGCCGCTGGGAGCGGCCAGCGAGGCGAGGTAGGCCAGCGGCGACGGCGAGCCGGCACGGTGCAGGCCGGCCGGGGAGACCCCCGCCGCGTCCAGCCCCTGGATCGCCCATGCCGTCGACTGAGCGTTTGAGCCGGTCCCGGGCTGGGACGGAAAGCCGCCGTCGCGGTCCTGCTGGCGGCGCAGGAAGCCGACCGCGCGGGCGCGCACCGCCGCAGCGGACGGGTCCCCCGCCAGCGCCTCCAGCGCCGCACCCGTGTCATCGACATCACTGCCGGAACCGGCGGTGGCGAAACTGAAGCCGCCGTCGCGGTCCTGCTCGGCGCTCAGCCAGCGCTGCGCCCGGCCGACCGCCGCCCCGCCGGCGCCCGCGCCCCGCAGCGCGAGGATCGCGAACGAGGTCAGGTTGACCTGGTCGGAGACCGCGCCGCCGGCGCCGATCCGGCGCTCGAGCTCGGCAACGAGATCGTGGCCGCCGAAATGGCGCGCCGACAGTCCCGCGGCGTCCACGACGAGGATCGTGCGCTCCAGCGAGCCGACGTCGGCGGTCGCGCCCGCCGCGCCGCGGACATAGGTCATCAGCCCGGCGCCGCCGTGGGTGACGAGGTTGAGGTCATGGCCGGCTGCTGCCAGCCCCAGGGCCGCCCAGCCGGTGAAGAGCTGGCTCGAGGCCTGTCCGGGGGCGGCTCCGAAGCCGCCGTCGGCGTTCTCGGCCGACAGGAGATAGGAGGCGGCGGCGGCGGTGGCCGGGGCGGGGGCGGGGGCGGCAGCCCGGGCGGCTGCGGCGGTCATGGTGAGGATCGCGATCGCGAGCAGCCCCGCGGCGGCGATCCGTCGTCGCCACGTTGGGTCAAAAACGACGCCACGAACCGGGCGCAGACCGTGTCCCGCCTGCGGAACATGCATGTCGTGCCAAATCGTGCGCCGGCTGTGAGCCTTGACACAGGAGGCACGCATAGGCCCGGTTCTGCGCCAAATCTCGGCGGCGAATCCTGATTTGGCACGTTGTGCAGGCTCATCCCGGCGGATCGCCGCCCACGCCGGACCCGCCCCCTCGTGGCTGCCAGATGCGCCGGCCACCGCCCCCGTCCCTGGCCGGGGTGGACTGGCGGCGCCGCCATCCACCGGCACCCACGTCACCTGCAGCCGCCGGGCGAACCGCTGGATCGACCGGATCAGCGCCGGCCCCATCGCCAGCGCGAACACGAGGCATCCGCCGGCGTGGACGGCGTCGAATCCCAGGCCCTGACCGACGTAGACGCCGAGCGCGCCAACGCTGTGGTCGCTGTAGGTCACCCAGTCCCCCACGTCCTGGACGGCGGTGAAGGCAAACCCGATGACGCAGCAGACGACGGCCAGCGGCCAGCGGCCGATCGCACGGCCTCTCATCCCCCACGCCAACGACGCGCCGATCACCCCGGTCATGCCCCAGGCGGCCATCTGCCACGGCGTCCAGGGGCCCTGGCCGAAGAAGAAGTTCGAGCTCAGCCCGGCGAGTGCCCCCACCGCGAAGCCGGGCGCGCCGCCGAGGGCGTATCCGGAGATCAGCACGATGTCGGTGGTCGGCTTGACGTTCGGCACCGCGGCGAACGCGATCCGCCCCAGCGCCGCAAACGCCGCGAGCGTGGCTACGAGCGCGACGATCCGGGCGTCCGGCCGGGCCCGCTCGTACCAGACAAAGCCGCCGCCGAGCGCCAGGGCGAGCAGCACGAAAGCGCCAATCTGCCAGCTCACACCATCGCCTCCGGCGCCGGCAGGCGGCCGACGAGCAGTTCCATCCCCTGCTCCGGGGTCAGCGCCCCGCCCGCGCCGCCGAGGATCCGCGCCGTCTCGGTCGCGAAGTAGCTCCCGCCGGACAGGATCGCGGACGTGCTGCCGTCGGCGATGATCGCGCCGTCCGCCAGCAGCACGACCCGCCCGGCGAACGCGCTGGCGAACTCCGGGTCGTGGGTGGCGACGATCACGGCGGCCTCGAGCCCCGTCAGCAAGCGGCCCAGGTCCTCCTTGTGGTCGCGGCCCATCCCGCGCGTCGGCTCGTCCAGGCAGACGACGGCCGGGTGATCGCTGGAGTCCCCCAGCACCACGGCGAGCGCCAGCCGCTGCTTCTCGCCGCCGGAGAGGTCGCGCGGGTGACGCCGGCCGAGGCCCGCGACGTCGAGTCCGGCCGCGGCCAGGGCGGCGGCCGGCGCCTCTTCGGCGACTGACTCGTGGACGAGATAGTCGGAGGGGTTCTGGAGCAGGAGAGCCACCCGCCCCGCGCTTCGCACCGTGCCCCGCGTGGGGGTCATCAGCCCCGCGGCGTGTCGCAGGAGTGTCGACTTGCCGGCCCCGTTTCGTCCCATCAGGGCGATCCGCTCGCCGGGAGCCACCGTCAGCGACACGCCGCGCAGGATCGCCGGCCCGGCGCGCAACTCGTGCCAGACGCGCTGCAGCTCGAGGGCCGCGGCGGCGCTCGGAGACCGCCGGCGGGACCACCGGCGCGCGGCCGCCGGGGCCGCCGGGGCGGTCGGCAGGGCGGCCGGGGCGGCCGCGGCGATCGGCCGGGCGGCCGGCGAGAGGTCGGCGGCGCTCCGGGCGTCCGGCAGCAAACCCCGCGCGCGCAGCACCGCCCGGGCGCGCTTGACACCCGGCGCCGGCGTCAGCCCCAGCGATCCCAGCAGCTTGGCCCCCGGCGTCTGGAGCGGCGGGGCCGACCGGGACGCCCAGTCCAGGAACGCCTGGGGATCGGCGTCGCAGACGATGCGCCCGCCGGCGAGCGCCACCACCCGGTCGGCCGCCCCCAGGCACCGCTCCAAGCGGTGCTCGACGAGGATGATGGTCGCGTCGAAATCCTCGTTGGCGCGGCGCAGCAGACCGATCAGCTCGTCGCCGGCCACCGGGTCCAGCTGCGAGGTCGGCTCGTCGAGCGCCACGACCGCCGGGCGCCCGGCGAGCGCCGCCCCCAGCGCCACGCGCTGCAGCTCCCCGCCGGACAGCTCGGCCGTGGAACGCTCGAGCAGGCTCTCGATCGCCAGCGCCAGCGCCGTCTCCTCCACCGCCCGCGCGACCGCCGCCGGGGCGACGCCACGGTTCTCCAGTCCAAACGCCAGCTCGGCTCGGACCGTCCCCATGACCACCTGGCTCTCCGGGTCCTGAAACAGCGTCCCGACCGCCGCCGCCAGCTCCCCCGGCCCGTGCTCGCGGGTGTCCATCCCGGCGATCGTGGCCCGGCCGGCGAAGGTCCCGCCGTAGAAGTGCGGCGCCAGCCCGCTGATCGCCCGCAGCAATGTCGACTTGCCGGATCCGGAGCCGCCGGCGACCACGACCAGCTCCCCCGGGGCGATCTCGAGGTCGACGTCGCGCAGAGCCGGGCCCGCCGCTCCCGCGTACGTGTACGTGACGCCGGCCAGCGAGACGGCGTTCACGGCCGCAGCCCCCGGCGGTCGGAGAAGGGCAGCAGCGCCAGCCCCACCAGGCCGGCCGCCACTCCCACTGCCCCGACTCCAGCCGGCGCGTGCAACCCCGGATAGGCCGTGAAGGGCGCCAGGCCGGCGGCACGGCTGGCGATCGACAGGGCGGCGATGGCGATCGCCGACGCGAGGAAGGCCAGGTCGTGGCGGGAGAACGGCACCCGGATCCGGGCAGCGTCCGGGCGGCCGACGACGCCGTAGCCCCGCACCTCGAGCGCGGCCGCCGTGTCCAGCGCGCGGTCCAGCACGCCGCTGCACGCCGCGCGCATGAGGGTCACGCGCGAGGGCGACCGTCCCGGCCGGCAGCGCTGGGCGTCGGCCAGCCTGCGGCCGTCGCGGACGAGGATCGGGACCAGGCGGGTGGCGAGGGTCGCCGACAGCGCGGACCGAAACGACACCCGGCGAAACAGGCGCAGGACCTCGTCGGGGTCCACGGCGACCGTGTACAGCATCCCGCAGAGGATGAGCGTGGCTGCCCGCAGGCCGAGGACCGCGCCGTAGACCGTCGCCTCCAGAGTCACGTCGGTCTGTCCGAGCGCCGGCAGGTCGCCGAGCCGCACGATGACCGTCAGTCCGTCGCGGTTGACGAGCGCGTTGATCACCGCGATCGCGACCGCCACCGGTAGCGACATCAGCGCCGCTCGGCCGATCTGGCGCCCCACCCCCGCCGCCACCCCGGCGAGCAGGACCGCGATGGCCACCGCACCCAGCTCCAACGGGTGAGACAGCGTCAGCGCCGCCACCGCCAGAGCCACGCAGTACGCACACCCGGCGGCCGCGCGCGCGGTGTGCAGCGGGCTGGCGCGGCGGCGATAGATCATGACGACCCCTGCACCGGGACGGGTAGGTCGGTGCTGCCGTCGACAGCGAGGGCGAAGTGGTTGTGCAGCCGTTGCGCCGTCAGAGCGCGGGCGGCCGCGTTGACGCCGGCCACGTCAGTTCCGGTGATCATCCACGTGGGGACGGTCGACTGGTCGCCGGTCGCGGCG
>DASZMK010000119.1:0-3542 GCA_035551855.1 Solirubrobacteraceae bacterium | reverse complement strand
TCCCGGGGCGGCCGGCCTCGCGATGGATGTCCGCGACGAGGAGTCGGTGGCGAGCGCGATCGGGGCGGCGTGGTCCCGCCTCGACGGAATCGACCTGCTGGTGAACAACGCCGGCATCGGCATGCGCACGGTCAACCCGCGGTTCATGACGGAGCCGCGGGGCTTCTGGACGGTGCCGCCCGACGGGTTCAGCGACGTGGTCGCGACGAACCTCACGGGCTACTTCCTCGTCGCCCGCGCGATCACCCCGCGCATGCTCGACGCGGGCGGCGGCCGCATCGTCAACGTCTCGATGAACCACGCCACGATGACCAGGGCGGGCTTCGTTCCCTACGGCCCGTCTCGGGCCGGCGCCGAGTCGCTGTCGCGGATCATGGCGGCCGACCTGCGCGGCACGCCGGTAACCGTGAACATGCTGCTTCCCGGCGGCGCGACCCGCACCGGCATGGTCCCTGACCCGGGTGCGGCCGGCCCGCGCACGCCGCGGAACCTGCTTGAGCCGGAGATCATGGGCCCGCCAATCGACTGGCTCGCCTCCGCCGAGGCGTCGGGGGTCACCGACGAGCGGATCGTGGCCACCGAGTTCAGCCAGTGGCTGACCGACAGGCGCAAGGCCTGACCGGAAAAATCATGGCTCGATGATGTTGAAGGCTGGGTCGCCGGGCTGAAGGACGCCGAGCAGCTGCTTGAGTACCGCGGGATCGCCGTCCAACCTCAGCCCCGCGCCCTGTGCCTGGCCGACATCCCCGGCGGCGAGGGCGGCGAGGGCGGCCCGGAGGACGGTCAGGGTCAGGGTGACCTCTCCGTGCCCGTCGCGCGTGTAGCTGAAGACGCCGTTGTGCAGGGTGGTGCGGTAGGTGGCACCGTGGTCGGGGAACGCCCAGCGGGCGGCCAGGTCGAGGTTCCAGGCTTCCGGGCCGTTGACCTGGACGGCGACGGCGTCGAAGAACAGTTCCGGGCTGAGCTGGCCGAGCACGTCGGCCGATGCCGGGACGGTGGGGGAGCCGAAGGTTCCGCCGCGTAGCTCGGCGGCGCCGGACAGGTACTCGCTGCGCCAGGTGCCGTTCTCGCTGCCGAAGCCGAGTCGTTCGAGCACGTTGGCGAGCAGGGCGCGGCCAGCCTGGTGACCGGGCTCGGCGAACACGACGTGGTCGAGTACCTGGGCCGCCCAGCGCAGGTCGCCGTCCGCGGCCGAGGCGCGCGCCTTGTCCACGACGGCGTCGGCGCCGCCCATGAACTCCACGTACCGTTTGGCCGCCTCCTGCGGCGGGTGCTGCCAGAGCCTGGCCGGGTTGCCGTCGTACCAGCCCATGTAGCGCTGGTAGATCGCCTTGACGTTGTGGCTGACCGAGCCGTAGTAGCCGTGGGCGTGCCAGGCACGCCGCAGCACGGGCGGCAACTCGATCTGCTCGGCGATCTCGCTGCCGGTGTAGCCCTGGTTGATCAGCCGCAGCGTCTGGTCGTGCAGGTAGGCGTACAGGTCCCGCTGCAGGCCGAGGAACTCGATGACCCGCTCGCGGCCCCAGGTCGGCCAGTGGTGCGACGCGAAGACCACGTCGGTCCGGTCGCCGAACATGGTGATGGCCTCGTTCAGGTACCGCGCCCATACGCGCGGGTCGCGTACAAGCGCGCCGCGGAGGGTCAGCAGGTTGTGCAGCGTGTGCGTCGCATTCTCGGCGACGCACAGCGCACCGCGGTCCGGGAACAGGAAGTGCATCTCGGCCGGCGCCTCCGTGCCCGGCGCGAGCTGGAAGATCATGCGCACTCCGTCGACGGTCAGTTCCTGCCCGGTGCGGGTGACGTCCACCGTCGGCGCGATCAGGGTAACCGTGCCGGTCGAGGTGGTCTGGCCTAGCCCCGCGCCGATGCCGCCACGGGGACCGCGCGGCAGCGCGGCGCCGTACATGTACCCGGCGCGCCGCGCCATCGCCGTGCCCGCGTAGACGTTCTCCGCGATCGCCGGCTCAAGGAAGCCCTGCGGCGCGATCACCGGCAACCCCGCGTCGACTTCCTGCTGGCTGGTAACGCCCTTGACCCCGCCGAAGTGGTCGACGTGGCTGTGCGTGTAGATCACGCCCGTCACCGGCCGCTCCCCCCGGTGCGCCCGGTACAGCCCGAGCGCGGCCCGGGCGGTCTCCACCGAGATGAGCGGGTCGATCACGATCACCCCGTGGTCGCCCTCCGCGAAGGTGACGTTGGACAGGTCAAGGCCGCGGACCTGGTAGATGCCCTCGGTGACCTCGAACAGGCCCTGCCTGGCATTCAGCGCGGACTGGCGCCACAGGCTCGCGTCGGCCGTGTCCGGCTCGTCGCTGTCGAGGAACGCGTACGAGTCGTTGTCCCAGACGACCTCCCCGGCGGCGTTGCGCACCACCCCAGGGGAAAGCGCGGCGATGAACCCGCGCCCCGCGTCGTCGAAGTCACGCTTGTCGTCGAACGGGTAAGCCTGGTCATCCGGCATTGATCCCCCATACGCCGCGGCCCGGAGCGAAAGCCAGCGGATAAATCCGCGAGCCATCGATTACACAGGGTTTGAGCACTGTGACAGTTGGTACCCGGCTGCCGGGCGTCGAAGCCCGGCAGCCTGGCCGGCTGAAAATCATTCGCGCCGCGGGCCGGGGCCGGACCACAATGTGTGACGCAAGATGCCATGCCAGGGATCAGGAGGAGTCAGTGATGCGAGGAACGCCGGTTTCCGTCGAAAAGCTTCTGTGGGCCTATTCGGAGGAAGTGGCGTGTGCCTCGCGGAACACTGAACTTGGGGATCCTCGCGCATGTTGACGCCGGCAAGACAACGCTGACGGAGCGCCTGCTCTACTGCGCGGGCGTGATCGACGAGCCGGGCAGCGTCGACGCGGGTACGACGCGGACGGACTCGCTGGCGCTTGAGCGCGAGCGCGGGATCACGATCAAGTCCGCCGTCGTCTCATTCACGGTCGACGGCACCAGCGTCAACTTGATTGACACGCCCGGCCACCCGGATTTCGTGGCCGAGGTGGAGCGCGCGCTCAGCGTGCTCGACGGCGTCGTGCTCGTCGTCTCCGCCGTCGAGGGCGTCCAGCCGCAGACGCGCATCTTGTGGCGTGCGCTGCAGCGCCTGCGGGTCCCGACGCTGTTCTTCGTCAACAAGGTCGACCGGCTTGGCGCCGGCGACGAGCGCCTGCTGGCCGACATCGCCGGGCGGCTGACACCCGCGATCGTCCCGATGGGGTCGGTGACCGGGCTTGGCAAGCGGGAGGCGGCCTTCGTCGCTGACGACGGCGCCGACCCGGCGGCCGTGTCGCGGCTGGCGGAAGCGCTTGCCGAGCACGACGACGCCGTACTCGCCGCCTACCTCGATGACGAGGCGGTGACACCGGGCGGCTGGCTCAGGCGCAAGCTGGCCGGGCAGGTCAGGGACGCGCTCGTGCACCCGGTGTTCTTCGGGTCCGCCATCACCGGCGCGGGTGTCGACGTCCTGCTGCGCGGCCTCGCCTGGCTGCTGCCCGCGGCGGCCGGCGACCCGGGCGGGCCGCTTTCCGGCCGCGTCTTCAAGGTCGAGC
>DASZMK010000118.1:0-24805 GCA_035551855.1 Solirubrobacteraceae bacterium | reverse complement strand
GGGGGGGTGAAGCCGGGCCGTCCGCAGGCTCTTCCGTGTGTGGACACCAAACCGTCGCGCCCGCGGCGCCCGCGGACGCCAGCCGCCGTGCAGATCACCGACCGCGACCGCCGGCTGCTGGCGTTCGCCGCTGAGCATCGCTTCGTGCTCGCCGCCCAGGTGGCGGTGCTTCTGGCCGTGACCGAGGCGGCCGCGGACGCGCGGCTGCGTACCCTGGGGAGCGCCGGGTACCTGCGCCGGGAGCGCAAGCTTCACCGCCAGCCCGCGTGTGATCGCATCACCCCGGCGGGCCTGCGGGCGATCGGCAGCCAGCTGCCCGCTCCCCGGCCGCCGGATCTCGCCGCCTATCGCCATGACGAGGGGCTGGGCTGGCTGATGCTGGCGGCGTGGCACGAGCGCTTCGGGCCGGTGCAGTCGGTCATCTCCGAGCGGAGGATGCGATCTGAGGACGGGCGGCGGCAGCTGGACGATTCCGCCGGCCTGCGCGCCGGCGAGGCCGTGGGCGAAACGGCGCGCCACGGGGTGCGGCTCGGCGGCACCGGCCCCGGCGGACGCGACCGGCTCCATTATCCGGACATGGTGCTGGTCACCGAGTCCGGGCACCGGGTCGCGTTCGAGCTGGAGCTGACGACCAAGGCGCCGGAGCGGCGGGAGCGCATCCTCGCCGGCTACGCCGCCGACCCGCGCGTCGACGCCGTCGTCTATCTCGTCGATCGCCCGGCCGCCGGACGCGCCATTGAGCGCTCGGCCGCCCGCGTGGGCATCTCTCACCTCGTGCGCGTTCAGCGGGTGACGCTCGGCGGCGGTGCGTCTCCCGGCAGCGCCGGTCGGACGGCGGAGCGCCGTCACGATCGGGGCCCGCGGGGCGGCACCCCGGCGGCGGGAGCGGCGCGGTGAGTCCCGGCCCGGACAGCGGCGGCAACGCCAGAGCCCGGCGCTACCTGTCGCTGGCGCTGTGGGCGGCGGTCCTCCTTGCGCCCTCCGTGTCGATCGCCGCGGGCCTGCTCATCGCCGGCGCGGCCGTCATGCTGGCGCCGGCGGCGTGGCGGGCGGCTCGTCGGCGACGCGGTCGCGGCTCACTAGTGCCCGCCGGAGGACCCGTTGTGGTCGGCGCCGATCCGGCCGGGCGCACGGTGGCCCTCCGGGAGCGCCAGCTGGCGGCGCATACGCTGACGGTGGGGGCCAGCGGCGCCGGCAAGTCGACGACGATGCTCACCATCCTCGACGCCCAGATCAGGGCCGGGCGGCCCGTCATCGCCATCGACATGAAGGGCTCCCCGGCGTTCGCCGCCCAGCTGCAGCGGTCCGCCGCCGCCGCCGGCCGCGGGCTGCGCGTCTGGACGCCGGACGGCCCCGGCCACTGGAACCCCCTCGCCCACGGCAATGCGACATCGCTCAAGGACAAGCTGATCTCGACCGAGCGCTTCACCGAGCCGCATTACCAGCGGGCCGCTGAGCGGTACGTGCAGATCGCCCTGGGCGTGCTCCATGCGGCCGCGCCGGACCGCCCCGCCCAACTGCACGAGGTGGTGGCCGTGATGGAGCCGCGCCGGCTTGCCGGGATGTTGCGCGGCGTGCCCGGTCCGCTGGCCGAGCGCGTCCAGGACTACCTCTCCGGGCTGACCGGCGACCAGGTGAGCGCGGTGCGCGGGCTGGGAACCCGCCTGGCGTTGCTCAGCGAATCGTGCGCGGGCCCGTACCTGCAAACGAGCGCCGGGCCGCCGGGAGATGCGATCGACCTGCGCGCGGGGCTCGACGGGGGTGACGTGATCCTCTTCAGCCTCAATTCCAGCATCTACGGCAAGCTGGCGGCTCAGCTCGGGGCGCTGGCGATCCAAGATCTCACCAGCGCCTCCGGCCGGCGCCTGGACGCCGCCGCCGGCCCCGGAGGCGCGCCGTCGCTCGCCACCGTCGCCATCGACGAGTTCTCAGCCCTCGACGGCGACAACCTGCTCGCGCTGCTGGCCCGTGGCCGGGAGTCCGGGGTCAGCGTGCTGATGGCGACCCAGGAGATGGCCGACCTGGAGCGGGCCGGGCGTGGCTTTCGCGACCAGGTGCTCGGCATCGTCGGCGTCAAGATCATCCACCGCCAGGACGTGCCGGCGTCGGCGGAGACGATCGCGCAGATGGCGGGCACGGAGCGGGTCTGGGAGCGGACCGAGCAACTGCGCAGCCCGTTTCTGAGCCCCGGCGCCAGCCGCGGCACGCGGCACCTGGCCGATCGCTACGTCGTGCACCCCAACGTGATCAAGACGCTGCCGGTCGGCCACGCGGTCATCCTGACCAAGCTGCCGACGGCCGAGGTCCGGCGGGTGTCGGTCCGGCCTCCGCCGGCGTCGGCGCCGGTGCGCCATGATCGCGCCGCCCCGCCACGGGGCCCCGGCCGCGACTACCCGGCGCCGGGGGTGACGCGGTAGGCGTCGAACACGGCGTCGATGTTGCGCAGGCGATTGATCGCCTGGTCAAGCGTGCGGGTGTCGCCCACCTCGACGACGAAACGGTTCTTGACCATGGGGTGGTTGACGGTGCAGTGGGCGTCGAGGATGTTGATGCCGGCCTCGGCGAACGTGCGCGTCATGTCCTCGAGCAGCCGGTGGCGGTCCCAGCCGTCGACCTGGATCTCGACGCGGAACGACGTCTCGGCGTCGCCGTCCCACGAGACGGTCGTGAACCGGTCCGGGTCCTTCTTGAGAACGGCGACGTTGGGGCAGTCCTCGCGGTGGATGGTGATCCCCCGGCCGAGCGAGATGTAGCCGACAATCGGATCGCCCGGCACCGGCCGACAGCACTTGGCCAGGCGGAGCATCACCTCGTCGATCCCCTCCACGGCGATCCCGAAGCGCGACGATGAGGTCGTCGGCCGCGTCCGGCGCCGGTTGGTCTGCAGCAGATCGTCGGCGGCCGTCGGCTCGGACTCCGCCGCCTCGCCCTGCTTGAGGCGCTGCATGACCTTGTTGACGACGGTGTTCGCCGAGATCTTGGCGCCCCCCAGCGCGATGTAGAAGTCGTCGCCCTTGCGGAAGCCCATCTCCCGGATGACGTCGGCGAGCAGCGGCGAACCGACCAGCTTCTGGGCGGGGAGCCCCTGCTTGCGCAGCGCGTCCTGGAGCAGCTCCCGTCCGGTGTGCTCGGTGTCCTTGCGCGACTCGGCCTTGAACCACGCCTTGATCTTGTTGCGGGCGCGGGTCGTCTTGACCAGCGCCAGCCAGTCCCGCGAGGGCCCCCGCTCGCGCTTGGAGGTCAGCACCTCGACGATGTCTCCTGAGCGCAGCTGGTAGGAGAGCGGCACGATCTTGCCGTTGACCTTGGCGCCCACGCACCGGTGGCCGACGTCGGTGTGGATCTCGTAGGCGAAATCCAGCGGCGTGGAGCCGGCGGCGAGCGACTTGACCTCGCCCTTGGGGGTGAAGACGAAGACCTCGTCCTCGAACAGGTCGACCTTGAGGGTCTCCATGAACTCCCGGGGGTCGGCCATGTCCTGCTGCCAGTCCATGAGCGAGCGCAGCCACTTGAGCTTGCCGTCGGAGTCGCCGCCGTTGATCAGTGCGTCGGCGGCGCCGCTCGCCCCCTCCTTGTACATCCAGTGCGCGGCGATCCCGAACTCGGCCAGGTCATGCATCTCGCGCGTGCGGATCTGGATCTCCAGCGGCCGCCCCTCCGGCCCGATGACCGTGGTGTGCAACGACTGGTACATGTTGAACTTCGGCATCGCGATGAAGTCCTTGAAGCGCCCGGGCAGCGGCTTCCACAGCGAGTGGATGACGCCGACCGCCCCGTAGGTGTCCTTGACCGAGTCCACGATCACCCGCATCGCGGTCAGGTCGTAGATCTCGTTGAACTCGCGCCCCTTCTTGGTCATCTTCGCGTAGATGGAGTAGAAGTGCTTGGCGCGGCCGGAGATGTCGGCGTGGATGCCGAGCTCGGCGAGCTCCGTGGCCACGATCGCCCCGGCCTCGTTGACGTAGCGCTCGCGCTCGCCGCGCTGCTGGGCGACCAGGCCCTTGATCTCGTTGTACTTGCGCGGGTGCAGCGTCTGGAAGGCGAGGTCCTCCAGTTCCCACTTGATGGCGTGGATGCCGAGGCGATGGGCGATCGGCGCGTAGATGTCGAGCGTCTCCCGCGACTTTTCCAGCTGCTTCTGCTTGGGCATCGCCGCGATCGTGCGCATGTTGTGCAGCCGGTCCGCGAGCTTGATCAGGATCACGCGGATGTCGGTGGCCATCGCCACCACCATCTTGCGGTAGTTCTCGGCCTGCGCCTCGTCGCGCGACTGGAAGGTCAGACCGGTGAGCTTGGTGACGCCGTCGACCAGGCCGGCGATCTCCTCGCCGAACGTGGCGCCGACCTCCTCCAGGGAGGCGCTGGTGTCCTCGACGGTGTCATGCAGCAGCGCGGCGCACAGCGTCTCGGTGTCCAGGCGCATGCCGGCGCAGATCTTGGCCACCCCCACCGGGTGGGTGATGAAGTCCTCGCCGGACAGGCGGCGCTGGTCGGCGTGGTGCAGGCAGGCGTAGGCAAAGGCGCTCTCCACCCGCTCGCGGTCGATGGGGAACGACGCGTGGTCGGCGTGCTCCTCGACGATGGCGAACAGGTCGCCGAGCAGCCGCTGCTCAAACGGCGACAGCTCGGCCCGGTCCACCTCCGGCTGGGCGGGGGGAGCGGGCTGGGTCACGCCGTCCACCTTTGGCCGCTCGCCGGCAAGGACAGCCGCGGACCCATCGCCGTCGCCGGCGGCGCTCGCCGTGGTGGCCTTGCCGCCGGCGGCGGACTCGCTGCGCCCTCTGGCCCGGCTCAGCCGCCTGCTCGATGATTTGCGCTGCTCAGGAATCGCTTTCCGTCCTCGTATCGCTGCGAGTAGACCCTGAAGGACGGCGAGCGATCGAGCGCGGTCTGCGCCCGGCCCGCAATCGTCAGAGCCGGCAGGTCCCGGTCGAGGCTGACGAGCTCCAGCTCCGCGAGCACCCGGACCAGGCGGCCGGCCAGCTGGGCTGATCGACCGTGCGGACCATCGCCGCGAAGCAGGCGCTCGAGCTCCCCGCCGGCCGCCCGGTCCCGCGTCCTCAGGACGCGATAGAAGGCGACGAGCGAAGCACGGAGTCCGTACTCCAACTCGAGTATCTGCTCAGCAAAGCGTAGCTCAGGGCCGCCCCAGGCCAGCACGGTCATCCCGGCGCCGGCCCGGAGGAGCTGGTCCTCGGCCCGTGAGCTGGGCGGATCGAGCGCCACCAGGGCCCCGTAACTCAGGCCCAAACCGGGGTCGCGCTCCAGCTGGGCATAGGAGACGAGGGTGAATCCGCCGACACGCTGGCGCAATCCTGCCAGCCGCCGGGGCACGTCGGCGCAGAGCGCCAGCACCGGCTCGCCACCGGCGACGGCGTCGACGAGAACCGCCAGCGGGCTGTGTCCCCGCCGGTCGACGATCTCCCGCCGCGAGGCGCCCGAGGACGGCTCCGGGCGGCCCGGGGACCGGAGCGCGGCGTCGACCTCGGCCATGACCGTGGCCAGGTACTCGCCGCCGGGCTCCAGCACGGCAATCTCGCCGGGGCGGCACGGCTGGGCGTGCCGGAGGACCAGGCGCGGCTCGACCGCTCCGTTCCAGCTGTTTCGCTCCAGCTTGAAGGTCGCGTCCTGGGGCAGATCCGGGTCCTCGGCGACGCGCCCGTCACAGCCGAAGGCGACAGCGCGGGCCCGGACACCGCCTGAGCTCACCGAGAAGCGGGCATGCCGCCCCTCCCCCATCGTCCGCACGTCGCCGAACCGACCACCGGGCACGAGCAGCCGCGGCACCGGGTTCCCCATGCCGCACGGCTCGAGTGCCGCGAGCTCCTCGGCGACGTCCAGCCCCAGCTCGGTCCCGGAGACGACGGCGTCGACCCGCTCGACCGGCTCGAGCAGGTCCGGGGTCAGGACCGCCTCGGCGTGCTCCTCGAACGCGGCCCGAAACGCGGCGATCCGGTCGGCCTCGATCGTCAGTCCGGCGGCGGCGCGGTGACCCCCGTAGCGGCCGAGGTGCTCGGCGCCGGCGTGCAGGGCGCCGAGCAGGTCAAAGCCGGGGATGCTCCGGCCGGACCCGGTCCCGCGCTCGCCGTCGAGGGCGATCAGGATCGCCGGCCGGTGATGGCGCTCGACGATGCGGGACGCCACGATGCCCACGACGCCGGGATGCCAGTCCTCGCCGGCGAGCACGTACGCGCTGCGCGCGCCGAGCCGAGACGCCTGGGCCTCGGCCTCCCAGACGATCCGCTGCTCCACCGCACGGCGCTCGACGTTGACGGCATCGAGCTCCCGCGCGATCGCCCTGGCCCGCGCCGGGTCCTCGCACAACAGCAGCTCCAGACCGGCATCGGCCCGGGTCAGGCGCCCGGCGGCATTGATCCGCGGCGCCAGCCGGAAACCAAGGGTTCCGGTGTCCAGCGCGCTGGGGTCGGCCTGGGCGACCGACATCAGCGCCCGCAGCCCCGGCTTGACCGTGGTGGCGAGCGCGGCAAGGCCCTCACGGACCAGCCGGCGGTTCTCGCCCGCGAGGGGCACGAGGTCGGCGACGGTGGCCAGGGCCACCAGCTCGACGTCCGCATCGGCGGTCCCCGCGCCCAGCGTCTGGGCGAGCTTGTAGGCGACCCCGGCCCCACACAGGTCGGCACAGGGGTACGAGCACACGACCGGGTGGACAATGGGGCAGTCCGGCAGCGCCCCGTCGGCCCGCGGGGCGTGATGGTCGGTGACGACGACGTCGACTCCCGCGGCGCGGGCGGCGGCCACCTCCTCGACTGCGGTGATCCCGCAGTCGACGCAGACGATCAGGTCAGTGCCGCGGGCCGCCAGCCGCTCGACGGTCGCCGCCGACAGCCCGTAGCCATCCTCGCTTCGGCTCGGCAGGAACCACCGCACGTCGGCGCCGAGGTCGCGCAGCGCGCGGATCATGATCGCGGTCGCGCACACCCCGTCCACGTCGTAGTCGCCGTGGACGACGATCCGCCCGGCCGCCCGGACGTGGCGGTCGATGACGGCCACCGCCCGGTCGATGCCGGCAAACGCCGCGGGGTCGTGGCGCTCGGCGGCGCGCAGGAACGCGGCCGCCCGCCGCGGCTCGCCGAGCCCCCGGCGGACGAGCACCTGGGCCAGCACGTGGCCGACGCCGAGCTCCCGCTCGAGCGCGAGGGCCTCGGCCACCGAGTACGGCGGGATCTCCAGCCGCGGGCGGACGGGGCGTGCGGGCGGGGGTGGCGGGGCGTCGACGGGAGGCTCAAGGGGCGCAGCGGGTGGCTCGAGGGGCCCCGCGGGCGGCTCGACGAGGACCGCGGGAGGCTCCACCACCAGGAGCAGACGTTCCGGCACACCGTCCGGGACGTGGGCGTCGGCCAATGTCGCTGCCTCGAGCATCGCGCCAGAGTAGGCATCGCGCCAGACGGATCCGGGCGTGGCTCATTCCGACCCGAACACGGCACCCGGCGAGCGATGTCCTCCCTTCGAGGCCAGACGTTCGGCCGCCGGGCCGCGCCTCGAGTCCCATCGGCCCGACCAGGCGCGCCTACTTCGTGTAGCCGAGCCGGCGCAACAGCTTCTCCAGGTCGGCGACGAACGCCGTCTCGGAGTTGTGGGGTAGGCCGAGAGCGCTGCGGAGGCGGTGCCGCCGGGCCTCTGAGGCCAGTGTCGTGCTCACGAGCTGGGAGTTGCCCAGGAGATCCTCGTCGGCGGCCCAGGCGGCGATGAGGCCGACGCCGTTGGAGATGTGGCGGTTGAACGCGTGCAGCCACCGGGCGGCGTCGGGTTGGACGAGCGCCGGGTAAGACCGGGTGACATCGGTGAACTTCCGATTGGCATAGCGCCAGATCTGGATGGGGAAGCCGGAGTCGGCGAAGTCGGTCAGGGCGTCCTCGGCCAGCCGGGCATCGGCCGATTGGAACACGTACCGGCCGTCGAGCTGCGTCACCTTTGCCCCGGCGTCCAGGAAGTCGTGCTCGGTCCTGACGTACGTGCCCTTCGCGCTGTCATAGCTGAAGACCTGGTCGACGAAGCAGCAGTGCGCGCCGCCGGTGTACAGGCCGAGGACGACGTCCAGTTCACCGCGCCGCTGCAGATCGGCATTGAGCAGAGGCGAGCGCCTCGGCGACACGTTCGTGGTGACGCACCCGCCCGGGCAGAAGCGGGATTGCACCCGCTCGTTGTAGACGGTCCGGCCGTTGCGGACGATCCTCAGGCGCATCTTCTGAGGCGTGCGCAGGCCGCTGATCGTGACCTTGACGCTGAGCGTCGTGCTCGCGCCGGCGCCGGCGGACAGAACGACGCCCACGGCGAGCAGCGCCGCCGCTGCAGACAGAATCGAGATCAGCCTCCCGCACCCCATGCGCCGGGCATCCTAACTGCGGCCCACGGTGCTTGTCCACCGCCCGGCCGGGCCGGGGACGGCCCGTCGGTCAGGCTCCGACGCTGGCGGCTGTGCCGGCGCGCTCGCGCCTGATGCCCTCGAAGTAGATCAGCGCGATCCCTATCAGCGCCCCCGGAATCGCCTCCAGCGCCGTTCCGACCGACGTGTTGTGCCGGCCGGGAATGACGAAGCCGTTGACGATGAGGCCAAACAACCCGGCGCCGATCAGCGCGCCGAGGAACGCGCCGACGATCCCGCCCCAGAAGCGGTCCGGCAGCCAGATCGTGAAATGCCAGATGGCCAAGCCCATCATGACCCAAGCGAGCATGCCCATCTCAGTGGTCCCTCCGCGCGCCGTCGAGATGCCTGCCGGCCGGCATGCCCATCAGCGGCGCCTCCCGTGACGGCGGTTGCGCGACCGGGACTTGGCCGGGCGTCCTGGCTTGGGGGTCTGGGCCATGGCGTCGTTCTCGGCCTCATCCGGCGCGTGGCGGAACTCCGGCTCCTCGACGCCGTCGCCGGCCGGGGGGGTGGGAGGCGCCGGTGGCTGAGCCGCCGGGGGGACCGGAGCCGAAGTGGGCGGGGTCGTTCCGGTGCCACCGTCTCCCCCGCGTCCGGGCCGGCCGGCGCGGCCGGCGCGTCCTCCCCGCGCCGGCGGGGGCGGAGCGGCCTCGGTGTCATCTGACTGGCTGCGGGCCAGGCGCTTGGTCAGCGTCGAGGTGCGCCGGGTGGGCTCGGCCTCCTCCTCGGCGATGTCGCGCTTCATCTGCTCGAACTCCGCCGCCGATACCGTATCCGCCTCCGGCTCGGTCACCCGCCGCGACGCGCGCCGACGGCGCTCACGGCTCGGCTCCACATCGGCGCCGCTGGTGGCGTAGGGGGCGATGAACCCGTACTCGGTCTCAAGCCGGTGGCGGCGGTGGCGGTAGACGGCCTCACGCTCCTTCCAGTGCGTCAGCACCGGGGAGGCGATGAAGATCGACGAGTACGCGCCGGAGGCAACGCCGATCAGCAGCGCGAAGGCGAAGTCCTGCAGGGTCGAGCCGCCGAACAACAGCAGCGCGATGATCGGCAACAGGGTGCACGAGGTCGTCGCCAACGACCGGGTCAACACTTCACTCATCGACCGGTTGACGACCTGCGAGAACGCCGCCCGCGGCATCCGCGGGATGTTCTCCCGCACCCGGTCAAACACGATGATCGTGTCATACAGCGAATAGCCCAAGATCGTCAACAGGGCCGCGACCGTGTCGACCGTCACCTGCCTTCCGGTCAGCGCGTACACGCCGCTGGTGATCAACAGGTCATGCATCAACGCAATCAGCGTCGGCACCGCGAACTTCCAGTCAAACCGCAGTGCCACGTACGCCGAGATCACCAGCAGCGACGCGATGATCGCGATCACCGCGCTGTTGGCCACCGTCCGGCCGAACGTCGGCCCCACCGACGTGTCGTCGAACGTCTTGATGCCGAACTTGCTGTTGAGGGCGGTGTTGATCTTGGTGATGCCGGTCGGCTGCAGCAGCTTGGAGGAGATCTGGAAGGTGTTGCCGGTGCCGCCGACCTTCTGCACCTGGGGATTGCTCCCCCCGGCCGCGGACGCCACCGCGGCTACCTGACTGGCGGTGGCCGGGCGCACCAGCGCGGTCGTGATCCGGGTGCCCGAGGTGAAGTCGATCCCCAGGTTCAGCCCGCGTCCGCCGATGGCGAGCGCACCGATGAGCAGGATGACCCCGGACATCGAAAAGAAGTACTTCGATGCACCCATGAAGTCAAAGCGCCACTCGCGCTTCTTGCCCCCGGCGCCGAGCGCCGACGGCCGCGCAATCACGCGCGAGTCGCTCATCGTCATCAGGATCGCCTGGGTCGCCATCACCGCCGTGAACAGCGACACGATCACGCCGATGCCGAGCGTGAACGCGAACCCCTGGACCTCGGCCGTCGCCAGCACGAACAGGATGAACGCGGTCATGATCGTGACCACGTTGGCGTCGATGATCGCCGTCAGACCCTTCTTGTAGCCGGTCACGATCCCGGCACGGATCGAGCGCCCGGCGCGGATCTCCTCCTTGACCCGCTCGAAGATGACGATGTTCGCGTCGGCGGCCACACCGATCGTCAGGATCAGACCGGCGATCCCCGGCAGCGTCAGCGTCACCGGGATCAGCTTGATCAGCGCATAGAAATACAGGGCGTAGATGGCCAGGCCGGCGACGGCGATGAGGCCGAGGGCCCGGTAGTAGGCGATCAGGAACAGCGCCACCACCGCCAGGCCGACGGCACCGGCGATGAGGCCCTGGTGCAGCGCCTGCGAGCCCAGCGTGGCCGAGACGCGGGACTCGGAGATCAGCTTGAGGTTGATCGGCAGCGCCCCCAGCCGCAGCTCGGTCGCCAGGTCCGACGCCGACTGCGAGGTGAAGCCTCCGGTGATGTCGGCGCCGCTGCCCCCGCCGCTCTCGATGATCCCGTCCGGATACTGCTTGTAGTCGATCGACGGCACGGTGATCAGCTGGCTGGAGATTCCGCCCAGGGCCACCGCGAAGTGCTGGGTCAGTGTCCGGCCGCCGAGGCTGACGTTCGCCCCGCGGCGGGCGATCTGCCCGGTGATGGACTGGAATTGGGAGGCGCCGGTGCCGGTGAAGCCGAACTGGACATCCGGCGCCCCGGACTGGTCGGTGCCCTCGGTGGGGTTGGTGATGTCCTTGCCCGTCAGCGCCACGTGGTCCTTGAGCACGTAGAACTGGGCGGTGGGGCTGGTGGACTTGACCTGCTGCGAGGCACTGAGATTGGCGGCCTGGAGCACGACCGTCCCCTGGGGCACGACCAGGACCTGGCCCTGGGACATGCTGACCCCGGGGGGCAGGCCGGCCGCCAGGTCCTGGAGCGCCTGCGCGCGAGTTGCGGTTGGGGTCTCGTTGTCCGGACCGGCCAGCAGGCAGCGAGTGCCCTGAACGAGGGTGGTGCCGTTGTGCTGCGCGGCGGCGGCGCAGGCCGCGCTGCCCGGGGCGCCGAAGATGTAGTACTGCGGCCCCAGGCGCGACAGGGACTTGGAGTGCGGCGCCGCCGGCTGTTTCGACGCGAGCTGGACGGCCTGATACAGGCTCATGCTCCCGGCGCCGGGCAGCCCCGGGCCGGCCCCTCCCCCCTGGCTGATGGTGAGCGCGCCGGGATCCTGGGTCAGCAGCTGGCTGGCCACGGTCTTGCCGTTCGGCGTCAGCGCGTTGGCCTCCCAGTCATAGAAGAACAGGCTCGCCGTGTTGCCGACCTCCTGCTCGGCCCGGTTGATGTTCGTCACGTTCGGCAGGCCGACCGAGATCTGGTTATGACCGTCGGTCTGGATCTCCGGCTGAGCGACGCCGAGCTGATCGACGCGGGAGCGCATGATGTCGACAGCTCGGTTGAGCGAGTTCTGGTTGACCCCGCTCTGGGCCGTGGGCTCACCTTGGTAGACGAGCTGGACGCCGCCCTTGAGATCCAGACCGAGGATCGTCTTCTGGGTGGCGATCACGAACACCGAAGCGGCGATCAGCCCCGCTACGAGGAGCAGGATGAAGCCGTGACGCTGGCGATCTGTCATCAGCTATCGAAAGATGCTAGTGGTCGGAGGGGCTGGCCGCGACGAAGCGGCTAGTGATGATTGGTGGGAGTCAGCACCACGAGCAGGCCACCCTCTTCGTCATCGTACGCCGGAAAGATGTCGGCGACGGCCCGGGCCGGCAGGTCGTGCTCGGCGTGGACCTCCACCGGCTTGCCCTGCACGCGCACCTCCCACTCCAGGGCGGTGGCGACGTGGTCGGCGCCGTCGTCGAAGCGCAGTCCCAGCACGTCGCCGACCTGACGGCCGATCGCCTGTTCGGTCTTCAGGCCGGTCAACTCGAACGAACCACGGCCGCAGTCGACCACCCGGCCGTCGGAATCACAGGCGAAGAAGGCGGCGTTGGGCGCCGGGTAGTAGTCGTCGAGCAGCTCGAACAGGTAGGCGAAGCCGCACTTCTCGCAGCCGCGGGCCTCCCGCCGAAAGCCGGCGTTGCGGTCAGTGCCCATCGAGCGGTTGCCGCAGTGCGGGCAGATGAAGTAATGCTCGCGAGTCATCGCGCGGGAAGAGGATAGAGGCAGGATCGTACGAGTTTCCGAAGAGGCCGCGGAAATGGCCGATCAGATCAGGCTGGCCTGGCCGGGAGGCTCGAGTCCGAGGTGCGTATACGCCCGGCGCGTCGCCGCCCGGCCCCGCGGAGTTCTCTCGATCAGGCCGCGCTGGAGCAGATACGGCTCGTAGACGTCCTCCACGGTGTCCTGCTCCTCGCCCACGGCGACCGCCAGCGTCGACAGTCCGACTGGGCCGCCGCCGAACTTCTCGCAGACGGTCCGCAGGATCTCCCGGTCCAGCCGGTCCAGCCCCTCCTCGTCGACCTCCAGCAGGTCCAGCGCCTCCGCGGCCACATCCTCGGTGATCAGGCCGCCGTGGCGAACTTCGGCATAGTCGCGGACGCGCCGGAGCAGGCGGTTGGCCACCCGGGGGGTTCCGCGGCTGCGGCGGGCGATCGCCACCGCGCCGGCCTCCTCGATGGGGACGTCGAGCAGCTGCGCCGACCGGGTGACGATCCGCGCCAGGTCCTCCGGGCCGTAGTGCTCGAGGCGGTGCTGGATGCCGAACCGGTCGCGCAGCGGCGTCGTCAGCAGCCCCGTCCGGGTCGTGGCCCCGATCAACGTGAACGGCGGCAGTGGGAGCGTCACGATCCGCGCCCCGGCGCCCTGGCCGACGGTGATGGGGAGCACCCCGTCCTCCATGGCGGGGTAGAACGTCTCCTCCAGCGCCCGCGGAAGGCGGTGGATCTCGTCGACGAAGAACACCGCGCGCGGCTCCAGCGCGGTCAGAAACGACGCGATATCGCCCTTGCGCTCAAGCGCCGGACCGGCCGTCTGGACGAACGGCACGCCCAGCTCGGCGGCAAGGATCTGCGCCAGCGATGTCTTGCCCAGCCCGGGCGGTCCGGCCAGCAGGACATGGTCAAGCGCGTCGCCGCGGCTGGCGGCGGCGGCGATCGACACCGCCAGCTGCTCGCGGATCGCCTCCTGGCCGACGAAATCCTCCAGGCGGCGGGGACGCAGCGACCGCTCGAGGTCCGGCTCGTCGCCGGGCAGCTCCGCCGGATCCTGAAGCCGAGGGACGCTCACCGCCGCGCGCTCCGCAGCGCGTGCGCAATCAGATCCTCGGTGCTCCCCCCGCTTGCCCCGTCAAGCAGGTCATCCACCTCCGAGGCGGTGTAGCCGAGCCCCAGCAGCGCCTCGCGCGCCAGCGTCACCGGATCATCGCCGCGGGCGACGGTGATCGCCTCCTCCGGCAGCGCGGCGCCGACCTTCTCCCGGAGCTCGACGATGATCCGCTCCGCCGTCCGCTTGCCCACCCCCGGCGCCGCCTGGAGCCGGGCCACGTCGCCGGCGGCGACGACGGCGAGCAGCTCGCGCGGGGGCGCCCCGGAGAGCACGGCGAGCGCCACCTTGGGACCCACGGACTGGACCCCGAGGAGCATCAGGAACAGGTCGCGCTCCTCCTCGGTGGCAAAGCCGTACAGCGCCAGCGCGTCGTCGCGCACCACGAGGTGGGTGTGGAGCATGACCTCGCGGCCAGCCGCGGGAACGTGCTTGAGCGTCTCGGCCGAGACAGCCAGCCGATAGCCGACGCCGCCGCAGTCGATCACGACGTGATCGCCCCGCCGCACCGCGACCCTGCCGGTGATCAGCGCGATCACGCTCTCACGCCCCGGCCACGGCGCGCGCCAGCGGCGCCCGGTTGAGATCGCAGATCGCCACGGCCAGCGCATCGGTGGTGTGGTCCGGCATCGCCGCTGCGCCCAGTCCCAGCAGCCGGGTGACCATGCGCGCCACCTGGTCCTTGTCGGCGCGGCCGTTGCCGCAGACCGCCGCCTTGACCTGCTGGGGGGTGTACGAGCGCGTGGGAATCCCCCTCTGCCCGGCGGCCAGCAGCACGACCCCGCGCGCCTGGCCGACCGCAAACGCCGTCCGGACATTGGCGCCGAAGTACAGCTCCTCGATGGCGAGCACCTCCGGCTGATGCTCGTCAAGCAGCGCGCCGACGCGCTGGTGGATGTCGGCCAGCCGCCGCTCCAGCGGGACGTCCGGCCGCGTCTGGATCATCCCCTCGATGACGGGATACAGACGAGAGCCCACGCCGCGGACCGCCCCATACCCGGTGCTGGCGGTGCCCGGATCGATGCCCAAGACAAGCATGAGGAAGACATTCTCCGCGGATGGGCGGACGCCTTCACCACGCCGCTCGTGGCGGTGAAGATCGCGTTGGGCCGGGTAGCGGCGCCGGCGATGGCGCAACCTCCGGCCCCTTTCGCTGTTGTAGCTCAGGTCTTAGGCACGGCTCGTTCATCTCTCTGGACCCGGATGCGGCTCAGGGCGCTCATCGCCCTGTGCGCGTTGGCGTGCGCGGCCCTGGCCGCGGCATCGGCGGCCCAAGCCGCCCACACCCCGGTGCAGGGGCCCGCCGACGCCGTGATCGACGGGCCGGACGCGAGCATCGTCTCGCTGAACGGCATGGCCCTCGCCCGCGACGGCACCGGCGGGATCGTCTACCTCAAGGACGTCACCGGCGTACCCCACGTCTTCGTCTCCATCCTGGTGAACGGCATCTTCCAGGCGCCCATCCAGGTCGACGCCGGCCTGCTGGCGGGCTCGGCGCAGCCGGTGATCACAGCCGGCAATGACGGCACGCTCCTGGTCGGCTTCATCAACAACGGCGCGCTGTACATCGCCCAGCGCGTCAACGGCGGACCGTTCGCGGCGCCCGCCCTGCTGTATCCGGCGGCCGCGAACCCGTCGATCTCGATGTCGAACTTCGGCAAGGCCTACATGGCCTTCACCGCCACCAACGGCGGCGGGGGCGGCGATGTCCGCACCGCCTACTACTACGCCGGGCAGTGGGCGCTCGAGCCGACACCGCTCGACGACAACCCCGGCGATGGCGCCGGGACCGGCACCGGCCGTCCCCAGGTGGTGACCGCCGGCGACGGCGACGGAATCGTCGTCTGGGGCGAGAACGGCCACATCTACACGCGGAGGGTCGTCAAGACGACGGCCAGCGTGGTCGACGAGCAGGCCGATGTGCCCTCGCTCAACGGCTGGCAGGAGGCGTCGGCGTCCAGCCCGGTGATCGCCACCGGCGGCGACTCCACGTACGCCTCGGTCGCGTTCCAGGAACAGCTCGCCAACGGGGGCTCCCAGCAGTCGCGCGTGCTGATGAACCGCCTGCACGGCTCGCAGTACGACGGCATCCGCCAGGGTGACGGCGTCCTCGCCGGAGGGCCGGAGGGGGCCGACCAGCCGCAGACCGCCGTCACCGAGTACGGCGACGGCTGGGTCGTCTCCGAGCACGACCAGACCCACGCGCTGTTCGCGACGACGCTCGGGTCCAACGAGAGCTTTGGGAGCACGCTGCGGGTCGACAGCCTGGCCAACGCCACCCAGGCTGACGCGGTGTCCTCCAACGCCGGGCTGACCTCGACCTTCATGGCGTGGCAGCAGAATCCCGGAGCCGCCGGAACTCCGGAGATCCGCCTGCGCTTCGCGCCCCACGGCGGCGACCTGGGACCTGAGCAGGTCGTCTCCTCGCCCAGCCTGGGGGCCACCGACGCCGACCAGGGCCTCCAGGCCGCTGGCGATGTCGCCGGCGACGCCGCCGTCGCCTGGGTCCAGGGCAGCGGGACGACGACGCGGATCGTGGCCGCGCAGCTCTACCAGGCACCCGGCGGCTTCGCCCCGTCGGACTCCTTCCACTACTCGACCTCGGCCCGGCCGCTTCTCTCGTGGTCGCCCTCCTCCCAGCTTTGGGGCGGCCCCCGGTACGTGGTCAAGGTCGACGGGACGGTCGTCGGGCAGACGACCGCCACGCAGTTCGTCTTGCCGGCCCCGCTGATCGACGGGCGCCACGTCTATCAGGTGACGGCGGTCAACCAGGCCGGCCTTGCCACCGCCGCCCGCGCGGCCACCGTGTTCGTCGACACGGTCAAGCCGCGGGTCACGGCGACGATCACGGGGACCCGCGCCATCCGGCATCAGCTGCGCCTGACGGTGCGCTACAGCGACCCGCCCCCGGCCGGATTGCCGAAGTCCGCCGCCTCCGGCGTGTCGACCGTGTACGCCGGCTGGGGCGACGGGGCGACCCGGAGCCGGATCCGCCGCACCACCACCACCCACGTCTACAAGCGCAAGCGCACCTACACCGTGACCGTGACCGTGACCGACCGTGCCGGCAACCGCACGGTCGTCAAGAAGCGGCTCGTGATCGCGACCAAGCCGCCGAAGGGCGGGAAGCACAAGACGACGCGCGCCGTGGCCGCGCGGGCGAGTGCGCCCGGCGCGGTGCTGCGATTCCCCTCTGGGAGCCGCGGATGAGCCGATGGGTCAGGGCCCGCCGGCGGGGCTGGTCAGCGCCCGTCGCAGGCGGTCGGCAGGCCCGGCGTGGTCAGCCGCACGACGCGCCAGCCGCCGAGGGTCGCCACCGTCTGGTGGTGGGTCAGGCGTGGATCCACGCGCGCCGGGCCGCCGTCGACCGCGTTGTGCGGGCCGATGAAGTCAAGCCCGGGGTGCGTCATTCGCGTGCCGACGCGCTCCAGGGTCACCCTCAGCTTCCAGGCCATGGCGCTCTGGACCGAGTGGTTGATCGCGACGAAACTGGACCGGCACGGCAGGATCGCGTGGCGTCCGCCGGCGGCGGCGATGACGCGGTCGATCTCGTGGAAGGTGGAGACGGCCCTGGACGCCGCCGGGAAGAAGGCACGCGCCTCGGAGACGCGCGTCCTCGTCGTGCTGAAGGGGATCCAGAGGGCGACCAGGACGGCAGCCGCGAGGACCCTCACCACCGCGGGCGCCCGGTCGCTGACCCGGCCGGCGAGCTGTGCCAGAAGCGCGACGCCGACGCCGCCCAGGACGCAGATCAGGGCGGCGGCCGGCAGGAAGAACCGCTCCAGCCCGGGATAGCCGTCGAGCGTCTCGGCGACGACGACGACCCACCAGGCGATGATGCCCAGTCCGACGGCGAGAATCGTCCGGTTGCGATCGCGGATCCAGGCGACGAGAACCGCCACGATGCCCAGGATCAGCGCCGGGAGCACCTGGTCGTTGGCTCCGCGGGCGACCACGGTGCGCAGCACATTGCTGCCCAGGTGGCCGTTGTACTGGGCGGCCTGCGTGGCGGCGCTGAAGGCGTGACCGGTGGTGATGTACGGCGGCAGGAACCAGAACATGGGTTGCGCCACGAGTCCGGCGGCGAGGACCAGGAGCTTGCCGGGCGTCCGGAAGCCCGGATCGCGCCAGACCAGCCACACGGCGTAGAGGAACAGGAACGGCCACCACTCCGGGCGGATGAGGCCGGCGACGGCGCCGAGCAGGAACGCCTGGGTGCGCTTGCCATCGATCAGCCGGTCGACGAACCAGACGGTCGCGGCGATCAGGATCACCTCGGATGTCCCGCGCAGGAAGTAGTAGACCCAGTCCTGGGTGAGGATCACACCGGCCACCGCCAACGCGCCGGCCAGGACGCCGCTCCAGCCGCCTCCCACCAGCCGGCCGGCGAGCTTCCAGGCACCCCACAGGCCGAGCAGGCCGCCGATGCGGGCGGTGATCACCCACAGCGTCGGGGCCGCCGAACCGAACAGGCCCCAGATGGTGGTGAAGATGACGGGCAGCGGCTTCCAGGACGAGCCGCCGCCGATGATGAAGCTCAGGTGCGGGTCGGTCACCTCGCGGCCCCAGACGATCCACGACCAGGGGTCGTAGCTCGGCACGGTCGGCAGGACCGCCGCCGACAGCGCGGAGAGCAGCGTGCACACGACGACCGCGACCACCGCGGGCGACCGCGGTGCGCGACGAAGGAGGGCGATCAGTGACGCTCGGTGAGAATTCCCGGAGCCGGCGGAGCCGGTCGTTGGCCGCTGTTGCGGCGAGTCGACGACTGACATCGGCGGACGAGTGTAGCGGTGAGGGCCGCCGCCCACACGCCGTCCACTCGGCCCCACCGCCGCGCAACCGGCGCCGGCTTCTCCCCCTGCTCGCCGGCCTGCTGACGCTGGGATTGATCACCGCCGTCCCCCCCGTGCACTCCGCGAAGGCCGCCGTCCAAACTGCGGCGTACACCGCGACGTCGCCCACGTACGGCGCGCTGTACCGCGACGGCCAGAACGACCGCTGGTTGCTGGGCGGCACGTGGCTGACCCGGGCCGATCCGTCCAATGCCGGAACCGCCGCCGGCTGGTGGCGCAACGTCGCCGCCACCTCCGGGTGGTCGCCGGTCGCGGTGCCCAACTCGTTCAACGCAGGCGATCTCTCGACCGCCAGCATGAACGGCTCGGTGGAGTGGTACCGGCGTGACTTCACCGTTCCGGCCAAGGCCTTCAGCTCCTCCGTGCCGGCGCGGTTTCGCAGCTGGATCATCCGCTTCGAGTCGGTCAACTACTACGCGACCGTCTGGCTCAACGGGCGCAGGCTCGGCACCCACGCAGGTGCCTATCTGCCGTTCGAGTTCGCGCTCAAGGGCGTGCGCAGCGGTATCAATCGGCTGGTCGTGCGCGTCGACGACCGGCGCGACGGGACCTCGCTACCACCTGGCCCGTCCGGCGGGTGGTGGAACTTCGGCGGGATCAACCGCGAGGTCTACCTGCGCGCCGTCCAGCGCGTCGACATGACGCCGGTCGTGATCCGGCCGAGCCTCCCGTGTCCAACCTGTGCGGCGACCGTTCACGAGCAGGTCTCGATCAACAATCCCACCAGCTCGCCGCAGACGGTCGTCCTCCGGGGAACCTACGGCGGCGCCAAGCTGAACTTTCGCGGGCACACCATCGCGGCCGGGGCCACCTGGACGACGCAGGCGACGGTGCGGATCGCCCATCCGCACCTGTGGGCGCCGGGCAGCCCGTACCTGTACAAGGCGACGCTCACGGTCTCCGACGCCAAGGGCCGCAAGCTGGAGGGCTACGTCGATTACAGCGGGATCCGCAGCATTGCGGTCGCCGCCGACGGCTCGCTCCTGCTCAACGGCCGCAGGCTCGACCTCCGCGGCTTCAACATCCATGAGATGAACATGACGACCGGCGACGCGCTGAGCCCGACCCAGCTCGCAGCGTTCGTTGGCTGGGTCCGCGACCTCGGCGGCGGCATCATCCGGGCGCACTACCCGCTGGACCCCCAGATCGAGGAGCTCGCCGACCGCGACGGGATCCTGCTGTGGTCCGAGATCCCCGTCTACCAGGTCAACACCAAGTACCTGTCCGACTCGAGCTGGTTGACCTTCGCCCACAACGAGCTGCGCACGAACATCCTCACCAACGAGAACCACCCGGCGGTGCTGGTGTGGAGCATCGGCAACGAGCTGAGCACCCCTCCCCCGGACGCCGAGGCCCGCTACATCGCAAGCGCGACCCAGCTGGCCCATCAGCTCGATCCCACCCGTCCGGTGGGGATGGCCATCTCCTCCTGGCCCGGCGTCGCCTGCCAGTCGGCGTACGCGCCGCTCGACGTCATCGGCTACAACGACTACTTCGGCTGGTTCGACGCCGGCGGGGGCTCGACCGACGACCCGGACGCGCTCGGCCCCTACCTGGACTACCTCCACGCCTGTTATCCGAGCAAGTCGCTGATGATCACCGAGTTCGGCTTCGAGGGCAATCGCTCCGGTCCGGTCGAGGAGCGCGGCACCTACCAGTACCAGGCGGCCGCGGCGGCATTCCACCTCGGGATCTTCGCCTCCAAGCCATACATCTCCGCGGCCATGTGGTTCGCCCTCCAGGATTTCCCCGCCCACCCGGGCTGGACCGGCGGCAACCCCTTCGGCGACCCGCCCTTCGTCCAGAAGGGCGAGATCGACAGCAACGGCCAGCCGCGCCAGCCGCTGTTCGGCACGATCCGGTCGATCTACACCGGCACCCAGCAGATCGCCCCGGCGGTGTCGGCGCAAGAGCGGGGCAAAGGGACGAAGAAGCGGGGGCGGGTGCCGGGGACGTAGGGCGGCGCCGGAGCAGGCCCCGCCCAGACGGCAGGGGCCGACGCAGCGTCTACGACGGGCAACGAACCGGGGGCCTCCCCCGTTGCGGCCATTGCCCCGGATTCCGGCATGCCTGATGCGCCAAACCTCGCGCCGGCCGGCGGATTTGGCGCAAACCGCGGGCTCAGCGCGTATCTGGTGCCAGATCTCGCCCCGGAACCCGGATTTGGCGCGTGATGCACGATCAGGGTCCGCCGCCGGCCCGCGCGGGCCGAGCGCCTCCCGGACAGCCTCCGGACCAGCCTTCCAGCCCGCCTCCCGGACCAGCCTTCCAGCCCGCCTCTCAGACCACCTTCCCAGACCAGCCGCCCGGCCGATCAGTGGCGCGAGTTCTGGCTCTCCGAGAACCGGCAGCGCAGCAGCGTCCCGATGACGCGGAACCCGTCGGCCGCGGTGAGCTTCTTGCCCTCCTCGGTCGCCCGCGCGCGGTAGTGGACGGGGACCTCGAAGATCCGCTCGCCGCGCTGGACCAGCCGCGCGGTGATCTCCGGCTCGATGGAGAAGCCGGCCGCGGTCAGCGGGAGGCTCTGGAAGAGCTCGGTCCGGATCATCTTGTGGCAGGTCATGATGTCGTGCAGGTAGACGTTGAAGAGGAGGTTGCAGGCGAGCGTCACGCCCTTGTTGCCGAGCACGAACAGGAACGAGTGGCTGGTGTAGCCGTCGAAGGCGCGGACGCCGAAGCAGGCGTTGGCCCGGCCATCGATGAGCGGCGGCATGAGGAGGGCCAGGTCGGCCGGGTCGTATTCGAGGTCAGCGTCGAAGATGCAGGAGAAGTCGCCGCGGGCCTCGCGCAGCGCGGTCTGGATGGCGGCGCCCTTGCCCTGGTTGTGCTCGTGCTCGAACAGCCGCACGCGTTCGCCCCACTCGCCGCCACGCAGGATCTCGCGGGTTCCGTCGGTGGAGCCGTCGTCGACAATGATCAGCTCGAAGTCGGCCGGCAGCTGGGTTGCCAGCACCTCGCGGATGGCCTGCTCGGCGCGCTCGCGCTCGTTGTAGACGGGCATCAGGATGGAGAGCATGTCTGTGTACCGAAATGAGGTCAGCTGGGGCGGGCGCCGCACGCGAGGGTGTCCGCGAGGAGGCGAGGATGCTAGCGAACGTCGGCGTCATTCGAGAGGATGCGCCGATGGATTACGCGCGCGAGGGACTGCTTGACGGGCTGGAGGGCGAGGATCGCGCTCAGCGCGAGAAACTCCTGTCCAGGCTCCTGGAGGAAGGGTTCACCGAGGACGATCTCCGCAGGGCGGTGAAGGAGAACCGGCTGGCGCTGCTGCCCGTCGACCGGGTCCTCGGCGGGACCTACACGGCGACAGAGATCGAGGAGCGCAGCGGGCTGCCGGCGGCGAACGTGATCCGGATCCGGCGGATCCTGGGACTGCCCCAGCCCGCGCCGGAGGACCGGGTGTTCTCCGACGAGGACGTGGAGGCGGCCCGCGCCATCAAGCTGTTCCTCGACGCCGGGTTCGAGGAGGAGCGGATCATCGAGATCACCCGGGTCCTCGGCGAGGGCATGGGCCGCCTGTCGGCGACGATCACCGCCGCGTTCGTCGAGACGTTCCTGGAGGCGGGAGCCAGCGAGGAGGACGTCGCGCTGCGCTTCGCCTCGCTGGCCGAGGAGCTCACGCCGGCCACCGGGCCGATCCTGGTGGCCGGTTTCAAGAACCACCTGCGCGACAGCGTCCAGCGGGGCATGCTGGGACTGGAGGAGCTCGAGACCGGCGATACGGCCGGGACACAGGACGTCGCCGTCTGCTTCGCCGATCTCGTGGGCTTCACGCGACTCGGCGGCCAGGTCGAGGTCCGCGAGCTCGGCAGCGTGGCCGGCCGGCTCGCCAGCCTCGCCGCCTCGCTTCCGGAGCCGCCGGTCCGCCTCGTCAAGACGATCGGTGACGCGGCCATGTTCGTCAGCTCGGAGCCGGGTCCGCTCGTGGACGTCGCGCTGTCCCTGGTCGAGGCCTTCGCCGCGGAGGAAATGCCGAGCCTCCGGGCCGGGATCGCCTTCGGCCCGGCGGTCATGCACGCCGGCGACTACTACGGCCACTCGGTCAACCTCGCCAGCCGGGTGACCGGGATCGCCCGCCCCGGCAGCGTCGTGTGCACCCGCGAGGTGCGCGACAGGGCACCTGACGGGTTCAACTGGTCGGCTGCCGGCCGCCACCGGCTCAAGGGCGTCTCCGGTCACACGCCGCTGTACCGCGCGCGCCACGCCGATCAGACCGACGGCGCCACCTCAGAGCACGACTAGGCCAGCCGAGACCCTGCCGGCGGCGGACCAGCGGGGATCGACCGCGATCAGGCGACCTTGAGCAGGTCGACGACGAAGACGAGCGTGGAGTTGCCCGGGATCGTCGGGGGGCTGCCGGTCTTGCCGTAGCCGAGCGCCGGCGGAATGATCAGCACGCGGCGGCCGCCGACCTTCATGCCGCTGATGCCCTGCACCCAGCCGGGGATCACGGCGCTGTTGGACAGCTGCGTGGTGAACGTCTGCTTGCGGTTCCACGAGGCGTCGAAGATCTTGCCGTTCTTGTACAGCGCGCCGACGTAGTTGACGGTGACCGTGCTGCCGGACTTGGCCGTCGCCCCGGTGCCGGTGATCAGATCCTTGGTCTGCAGGGTCTTGGGTGGGGTGCCCTTCGCGGCCGGGACCTTCGGCTCGGTCGAGAGGGGGCCGGACGTGGGGGTCGGCACGCTCGCCGAGCTTGTGGTCGAGGTCGTCGAGGTGGTGGCGGGAGCGGTGGTGATGGCCCCCTGGGTCGCGCCGGCCGAGGGGGCGAGAGCGACTCCGGGAGCCGTCGAGCCGCTGCCGCCGCAGCCTGCGACGACCGCGCCGACCGCGACCGCGGCAAGGGTGAGTGATGTCATCTTTGGCATAGGCGGCCGGAGGCTAGCGGGAACGATTAAGAGTCGGCCAAGAACCGGAGCGTCGCTCCCAGGAGAGCGGCCGCACCCAGGCCTGCTAGGAGGCGATCCGCTCCATCACGTCCGAGGAGACGTCGAAGTTGGCGTGGACCTCACCCACGTCGTCGGACTCCTCGAGCATGTCAATCAGCTTCATCAGCCGGGACGCCTCGGCCTCGGCCAGCGGGACCCGGGACTTCGGCCGGTAGGTGACGTCGGCGCTGTCGATCTCCACGCCGGCCTGGGTCAGAGCGTCGCGGACGGCCACCAGGTCACCGGGCTCGGAGACGATCTCGTACACGTCGTCGTCGAGCGCGATGTCCTCGGCTCCGGCGTCAATCGCCACCAGCAGGTCCTCCTCGCCGTAGCGGGAGGCCTCGACGACGATCACGCCACGCTTGTCGAACAGGTAGGCGACCGACCCGGGCTCGCCGAGGTTGCCGCCGTGCTTGTTCAGCGCGTGGCGCACGTCGGCGCCGGTGCGGTTGCGGTTGTCGGTCAGCGTCTCGATCAGCAGCGCGACCCCGCCGGGTCCGTACCCCTCGTACACCACCGTCTCGATCTGATCGGCATCGACCCCCTCGCCGGTTCCCTTGGCGATGGCCCGCTCGATGTTGTCCTTGGGCATCGACGCATCCCGGGCCTTCTGGACGGCCAGTGCCAGGGCCGGATTGCCGTCGATATCGCCGCCGCCCTCACGCGCGGCGACGGTGATCGTCCGGGTCAGCTTGGTGAAGTGCTGGCCGCGGCGCTGGTCGACGACCGCCTTCTTGTGCTTGATGGACGCCCATTTCGAATGTCCGGACATGCCTGTAACTATAGGAGAGGACGCGCTAATCCCACAGCTTCCAAGGGGCTCGCCGGGCGGGTTCCGCCGCCCACAGGTCGTTGAGCACGACGGCGTCCTTGTAGGTGTCCATGCAGTGCCAGAAGCCCTCGTGGCGGAACGCCCGCAGGTCGCCGGAGGCGGCCAGGCGCTCCAGCGGGTCGCGCTCGAGCACGCTGTCCGGCGCCAGCAGATCGAGCACCGCCGGCTCAAAGCAGAAGAACCCCCCGTTGATCCAGTCCTGGCTGCGGGGCTTCTCGCTGAAGCCCTGAACGACATCGTCGGTGTCGAGGTGGGCCACGCCGAACGGCAGCCGGGGCCGGACCACCGTCATCGTCGCCACGGCGCCGTGCCGTTCATGGGCCCGCAACAGCGCGCCGAGGTCGATGTCGGCCACCCCATCGGCGTATGCCAGGCAGAACGGCCGGGCCTCCAGTTCGCCCGCCGCCAACTGCAGCCGGCCGCCCGTCGGGGTGTCCTCCCCCGTCGGCAGGCAGCGGATCTCGGCCTTGCTCGGCCAGTCCTGCTCGGCCACGAAGGACTCCACCTGCTCGCCGCGGTAGCCGGTCAGCAGCAGGAAGTCCTCGAAGCCCTGCGCGAGGTAGATCTGGAGCACGTGCCAGAGGATGGGGCGACCGCCGATCTCCACCAT